>JAPULJ010000812.1 GCA_027295145.1 Alphaproteobacteria bacterium
ATGGTGATGCCCGGGGACAACATCGCGATGGAGGTCAACCTGATCCAGCCGATCGCCATGGACGAGGGCCTGCGCTTCGCCATCCGCGAGGGCGGGCGAACCGTCGGCGCCGGCGTCGTCTCGAAGATTCTCGAATAGGAACCTAACGCCGGGATGAAAATGCAAAGGGCTGGCCTGCCGGCGCTTAATAAGGAGTGTAGCTCAATTGGCTAGAGCACCGGTCTCCAAAACCGGGGGTTGGGGGTTCGAGTCCCCCCACTCCTGCCACGGTTGGCCGGCCAATTACGAGTTGGGATGAATGAAAGCATGGCGAAGAGGAACTTTGGGCAGTTTATCCGTGAAGTCCGCCAAGAGACCTCCAAGGTCACCTGGCCGACGCGCAAGGAGACCATGGTGACCACCATGATGGTGTTCATCATGGTGACATTTGCCGCGGTGTTCTTCTGGATCGTCGACAAATTGCTCGGCACCGCCGTTCGGTTTGTGCTCGGGTTGGGAGGCTGAGGCGTTGGCGCATCGCTGGTATGTTGTCCACGTCTATTCGGGCTTTGAGAAGAAAGTCGCCGAATCGATCCGCGATCAGGTCCGCCAGTCGGGTCTGGACGACCTTATCGACGAGGTCTTGGTCCCGACCGAGGAAGTTGTCGAAATGCGCCGCGGCGCCAAGGTGAGCGCCGAACGCAAGTTCTTTCCCGGCTATGTTCTGGTTCATATGGAGCTTGAGAACGAAGCTTGGCATCTGGTCAAAGACACACCGAAAGTAAGCGGGTTTCTCGGCGCCAAGGGCAAGCCTACGCCGATCTCCGACAGTGAGGCGGATCGGATCAGCCGCCAAGTGCAGGAAGGCATTGAGCGGCCGAAACCCTCGGTCACCTTCGAGATCGGCGAGCAGGTTCGGGTCTGTGACGGCCCGTTCAATTCGTTCAACGGTCTGGTCGAGGAGGTTGACGAGGACCGCGCCCGCCTCAAGGTCGCGGTATCGATATTCGGCCGGGCAACGCCGGTTGAGTTGGAGTACGCGCAGGTTGAAAAGTTGTAAGTAGGTATGAGTACCCGCCGGAAGGCGTGGGAGGCAGCAGCCCGTTTTCGCCACAATGGCTCTGCCGCACCACACCGACAGGCGCAAGAACGAAGCAAACAAAAAGATTAGAAAGCGAACAATATGGCGAAGAAGATCGACGGTTTCATCAAGCTGCAAATCCCGGCGGGGCAGGCAAACCCCTCGCCGCCGGTCGGCCCCGCTCTGGGCCAGCGCGGCGTCAATATCATGGAGTTCTGCAAAGCCTTCAATTCGGCGACTCAAAAACTCGAGCAGGGCATGCCGATCCCAGTGACGATCACCGTCTATGCCGATCGCAGCTTCTCCTATGTGACCAAATCGCCGCCGGCGAGCTGGTTCATCAGGCGCGCAGCGAAAGTTGAAAAAGGCGCTAGCGAAACCGGCCGCGATTTTATCGGCCGGGTTTCGATGGCCCAGTTGCGGGAAATCGCCGAGAAAAAGAAAGAGGACCTCAACGCCAACGATGTCGACGCCGCCTGCCGTATCCTGGCCGGTTCGGCGCGCTCGATGGGCATCGAAGTGGTCGGGAGCTAAAACGATGGCGCGGACAGGAAAACGGATGAAGAAGGCCCTTGAAGGCCTCGATCCCGAAGTGCGGTTCACCGTAAGCGAGGCGGTCAAGGCGCTCAGGGAGCGGGCAACGGCCAAGTTCGATGAGACGGTGGAAATGTCCATGAATCTGGGGATCGACCCGCGGCATTCCGACCAGACCGTGCGCGGCGCTGTTACCCTGCCAAACGGCACTGGCAAGGCGCTGCGGGTGGCGGTCTTCGCCAAGGGCGATAAAGCGAAGGAAGCGAAGGACTCGGGCGCTGATATCGTCGGCGCTGAAGACCTCGTTGAGAGCGTACAGAAGGGCGAGATCGATTTTGAGCGGGTGATCGCTACGCCGGACATGATGCCGCTGGTCGGCCGGCTGGGTAAAGTTCTGGGTCCCCGCGGCTTGATGCCGAACCCCAAGCTTGGCACGGTGACGGCCGATGTGGCCGAGGCGGTCAAGGCCGCCAAGGGTGGCCAGGTTCAGTTTCGCGCCGAGAAATCGGGCATTGTTCACGCCGGCGTTGGCAAGGCGAGCTTCGCCGACACCGCCCTGGAACAAAATGTAAGAGCCTTCTATGCGGCTATCAGCGCGGCCAAGCCAAGCGGTGTGAAAGGCACCTATATCAAGAAGGTATCGATCAGTTCGACGATGGGCCCGGGGATCGGACTCGATATCGCGGACCTCGCTTCTGGCGGCCGGGACGCTGCGGCGTAGAGGATTTGGGTAGCCCCGCGCCAAAGATGCCGGCGCGGCGTGTGATTATTGGAATGCTAAGGCGTTGCCTGCGTGCTTTTCGGAGCAGACGCCGGACGCCAGGAGAAACAAGGTTTCAGGTCGGCACTCGTTAGGGACGCCGACCGGGATTGGAAGAGGCGGACAGGTATCGCTTATTCCACCCCGTCCGAGACTGCGGGCGCTGTATTCGGCCTTGGCCGTGGCAGCTTAAAATTCGCCCGCATAGACGGAAGACGAGTTGGCATGTGGACGATCGAGTGGAGCACAGCCCCAAGATCGGACATAGAAGCACAACTTGAACTTCTGGGACGGGCATATGCGGTTGAACCGGGGGTTATCCGGTTCGCCCGTTAACTAGAGATCGGACGCGGCCACTAAGCCGGCCCGATCATAGGTGCCGAAGAAGACGAAGTACTCGGAGATTATTGTGGACCGATCGCAGAAAGAAGCCTTGGTCACCTCGATGAACGGCGTTTTCGATACCGCTTCATCGGTGGTGGTAACCCACTATTCCGGATTGAACGTGGCCGAGATCACCGAGCTGCGCAGCCGGATGCGAGCTGCTGGAGCGCAGTTCATGGTGACCAAGAACCGCCTTGTCCGGCGCGCCTTGGAAGGCACAAAGATGGAAGGGCTTTCGTCCCTCTTCGAGGGCCCGACGGCAATTGCGTTTTCCGACGACCCGGTGATGCCCGCAAAAATCGCAGTGAATTTCGCCAAGGAGAACAAAAAACTGATCGTTTTGGGCGGGACGCTTGACGACAAGGTCTTGGACACGACCGAGGTCAAGGCGCTTGCCCAATTGCCCTCGCTCGACGAGCAACGGGCAATCATCATTGGCTTGGTGCAGGCCCCGGCGACCAAGATCGCCGGCGTGCTGGCGGCGCCGGCCGGACAACTTGCCCGCGTCCTCGGCGCCCAAGGCGCCAAGGGCGAGGCTGCGTAATCGCGAAGCATCAACAAAGTTCAAGCCCAGGAGTGAAGGAATAATGGCTGATTTGGAAAAACTGGTAACCGAACTCTCGAAACTCACCGTCCTGGAGGCGGCCGAACTTTCGAAGAAACTCGAGGATGAATGGGGCGTATCGGCCGCCGCACCCGCTGCCGCTATGGTGGCGCCGGCGGGCGATAGTCAGGCCGCCGCCGAGGAAAAAGACGCCTTCGATGTCATCCTCAAATCGTATGGCGAGAAAAAGATCAACGTCATCAAGGAAGTGCGCGTGATAACCGGCCTTGGCCTCAAGGAAGCCAAGGATCTGGTGGAAGGTGCGCCCAAGCCGGTCAAGGAAGGCGTCAGCAAGGACGAGGCCGAGGAGCTCAAGAAGAAACTTGAGGAAGCCGGCGCCCAGGTGGAGCTGGCCTGAGCCTTGCCGTTGAACCAAACCCCCGATCGGCTGGCGTTTTACCTTGTACGTGAACGGAAGCGGCACGCGATCGGGACATTTTCTCCGGAGTCGCGAGCGAGCAATCGCCGTGGCTGCCGGTGTATGCGCGGAAGACCCCTGTCCCCGCGCTTGAGGTTGGGCGAGCTGGCGGCCGGTCTGCCGTTCGGCGCGTCTGTGAAAGGAGATTAAATGGCGACCACCGCTGCTGCAGCCAAATCAGGAAACGGCGTCAAGACATTCACCGGGCGCGAGCGCTTGCGCCGGAGTTTCGGGCGTATACCCGAGGTCGCGACGATGCCGAACTTGATCGAGGTTCAGAAAAAATCCTACGACCATTTCTTGCAGAGGTATGTTCCCGACAGCGAGCGGGGCCAATTCGGCCTGCAGGAAGTGTTCAAGTCGGTCTTCCCGATCAAGGATTTTTCCGGCCGGGCCCAGCTAGAGTTTGTCGGCTATGAGTTCGAGGCGCCGAAATACGACGTCGAGGAATGCCAGCAACGGGGCATGACCTATGCCGCGCCCTTGAAGCTTACCCTGCGCTTGGTTGTTTGGGACGTTGACGAAGAGACCGGCGCCCGTTCGATCCGCGACATCAAGGAGCAGGACGTCTATATGGGCGATATGCCGTTGATGACCCACAACGGCACTTTCGTCGTCAACGGGACCGAGCGCGTCATCGTCAGTCAGATGCACCGCAGTCCGGGGGTTTTCTTCGACCACGACAAAGGCAAATCGCACTCTTCGGGCAAGTTTCTTTATGCCTCGCGGGTCATCCCCTACCGCGGCTCTTGGCTCGACCTCGAATTCGATGCCAAAGATATCGTGCATGTCCGCATCGACCGCCGGCGCAAATTGCCGGTGACGACGCTGTTGATGGCGTTGGAGAACAAAGCCACCGAGGAGCTGCGCGCCGAACGCGAATCCAAGGGCGAGAGCATCGATGTTACCGAACTTGTTGGTCTGAGCGCCGAGGACATCCTCGATTATTTCTACGACTCGATCACCTACCGCCATACCCAGCAAGGGTGGAAAACCAACTTCGAGCCCGAGCGGATGCAAGGGGTGAAGCTGATCAGCGACCTGATCGATGCGAAAACCGGCAATGTCATGGCCGAGGCCGGCACCAAGATGAGCTCCCGGCTGGCTAAGAAGCTGATTGCCGAAGGCCTAAAGCAACGGTTGGTTTCGCCCGAAGAGATCATCGGCAGTTACGTCGCCATCGATATGATCGACGAGAAAACCGGCTCAATTTACGTAGAGGCCGGCGACGAGTTGTCCGAGGAGAGTCTCGAAGAGCTCACCAAGGCTGGCTTCAATACGCTAAGCGTGCTGGCTATCGATCACGTTAATATCGGCCCCTATATCCGCAATACCCTCGCGGTCGACAAGAACATGAACCGCGAAGATGCGTTGATCGATATATATAAAGTCATGCGCCCAGGTGAGCCGCCAACGCTTGATGCGGCGGAGACCTTGTTGCGCGGCCTGTTCTTCAATTCCGAGCGTTACGATCTTTCAGCGGTCGGGCGGGTGAAGATGAACGCCCGGCTCGGCTTCTCCCAGGAAGAAGTGCCGGACACCGCGCGCGTCCTGCGCAAAGAGGATGTCTTGGCGATCGTCCGCACCCTGGTCGATCTCAAGGACGGCCGCGGCGAAATCGACGACATCGACCATCTCGGCAATCGCCGGGTACGCTCGGTCGGCGAACTGATGGAGAACCAGTACCGGATCGGATTGCTGCGCATGGAGCGCGCGATCAAGGAGCGTATGTCGACGGTCGAGATCGACAGCGTCATGCCGCATGACCTGATCAATGCCAAACCGGCGGCCGGAGCGGTCCGCGAGTTCTTCGGCTCCTCGCAGCTGTCCCAGTTCATGGATCAGACCAACCCGCTGTCCGAGATTACCCACAAACGCCGCCTTTCGGCGCTCGGCCCGGGCGGTTTGACCCGCGCGCGCGCAGGGTTCGAGGTTCGCGACGTGCACCCGACCCACTACGGCCGGATTTGCCCGATCGAGACCCCCGAAGGCCCGAACATCGGTCTCATCAACTCGCTGGCGACCTACGCACGGGTCAATCCGTACGGCTTCATCGAGAGCCCCTACCGCAAGGTCGAAAAGGGCAAGGTTCAGAGCGAGGCGATTTACCTTTCGGCGATGGAGGAGGGAAAGTACGCGATTGCCCAGGCCAATGCGGCGATCGATAAGAACAACCGCCTTGTCGACGACCTGATATCCTGCCGTCAGGGCGGTGAATACCTGATGGTACGCCGCGAAGATATCGACTACATTGATGTGTCGCCCAAGCAGTTGGTCTCGGTTGCCGCGGCGTTGATCCCATTCTTGGAAAACGACGATGCCAACCGCGCTCTGATGGGATCGAACATGCAACGCCAGGCAGTGCCGCTGATCCAATCCGAGGCGCCTCTGGTTGGAACCGGCATGGAGGAAACGGTCGCCCGCGATTCGGGGGCCACGATCGTGGCGCGCCGCGCCGGCGTCATCGATCAGGTCGACGCCACGCGCATTGTCGTTCGCGCGACCGGCGACACATCGGCCGACATACCGACAGTCGACATCTACAACTTGCTGAAGTTCCAGCGCTCGAACCAGAACACCTGCATCAACCAGCGTCCGCTGGTGAAGGTCGGTGACACGGTACGGGCCAGTGAGATCATCGCCGATGGCCCATCGACCAACCTCGGCGAGCTGGCCCTGGGCCGAAACGTCCTCGTCGCCTTCATGCCGTGGCACGGTTACAACTTCGAGGATTCGATACTGATTTCCGAGCGGATCGTTCGCGACGACGTCTTCACCTCTATCCATATCGAGGAATTCGAGGTGATGGCGCGTGATACCAAGCTCGGCCAGGAAGAAGTCACCCGCGATATTCCGAATGTCGGCGAGGAGGCGCTCATGCATCTCGATGAGGCCGGCATCGTCTATATCGGGGCCGAGGTCCACCCCGGCGATATTCTCGTCGGCAAGGTCACGCCGAAGGGTGAGTCGCCGATGACGCCGGAGGAGAAATTGTTGCGTGCGATCTTCGGCGAGAAAGCCTCGGACGTTCGCGATACCTCTCTTCGCCTGTCGCCCGGCGTCGCCGGAACAGTGGTCGATGTTCGCGTATTCTCGCGCCGGGGCGTCGACAAGGACGAGCGTGCTCTCGCCATCGAGCGGGCGGAAATCGCCCGTCTGGCCAAGGATCGTGATGACGAGAAAGCGATTTTGGAGCGCAGTTTCCACAACCGGCTTAAGGAGCTCCTGCTCAATCAGACCGCTTCAGGCGGCCCCAAGGGCTTTAAATCTGGCTCCCGGATCAGCGAGAAATTGCTGACCGATTTCACTCCCGGCCAGTGGCGTCAGATCACCGTCAAGAACGACAAGACAGCCAAGTCGATCGAGGCTGCGAGCCGCGTCTTCGACCAGGCGATTGCCGACCTCGAAGCGCGGTTCCAGGATAAGGTCGATAAGCTGCAGCGAGGCGACGAGCTATCACCCGGGGTGATGAAGATGGTCAAGGTCTTTGTCGCCATGAAACGCAAGATCCAGCCGGGCGATAAAATGGCCGGCCGCCATGGCAACAAGGGCGTAATTTCCAAGATTGTACCGATCGAAGACATGCCTTATCTCGATGACGGCACGCCGGTCGACATCGTCCTCAACCCGCTCGGCGTCCCATCGCGGATGAATGTCGGACAAATCCTGGAGACCCACCTCGGTTGGGCCTCGGCCGGGCTCGGGAAGAAGATTGGCGAAGTCCTAGAAAAAACCCGTGGTGCCGCCAAAGATGCCCGGCGAACCGAGATCCGCAAGTTCCTGAAGAAGGTATACGGAGACAGCGAATTTGCCAAACAGGTCAAGCCGTTGAGCGATGATGAAGTCGTCAGACTGGCCGAGTCGATGCGTTCAGGGGTTCCCTTTGCGACGCCCGTTTTCGACGGCGCGCGCGAGGAGGATATCGTCGAGCTATTGAACCAGGCAGGGCTTGAGAAATCTGGCCAAGTGATGCTTTGCGACGGACGCTCCGGTGAGGCGTTCGAGCGGGCGGTCACGGTGGGCTATATCTACATGCTCAAACTCCACCATCTGGTCGACGACAAGATCCACGCGCGTTCAATCGGGCCGTACTCGTTGGTCACCCAGCAACCGCTGGGCGGCAAGGCTCAGTTCGGCGGTCAGCGCTTTGGCGAAATGGAGGTCTGGGCGCTGGAAGCTTACGGTGCCGCCTATACGCTCCAGGAGATGCTGACCGTTAAATCGGACGATGTCGGCGGGCGCACGAGCGTCTATGCCAAGATCGTGCGCGGCTCCGATACATTCGAAGCCGGCATTCCAGAATCGTTCAACGTGTTGATCAAGGAGCTTCGCTCGCTCGGGCTCAACGTCGAGCTCAAGCAGAGCAGCTAAAACTAACTTCGTCGGCCGCCACGGTGTTCCATGACGACACCAGGGCGGTTGCCCAAAACGCGTCACAGCGGGAGATCGTTTAAATGAACGAAGTGATGAACATCTTCGGTCCGGTCAAGAAGTCTGAAGACTTTGACCAGCTTCGCATTTCAATCGCCAGCCCGGAGCGCATCCGGTCTTGGTCGTTCGGCGAGATTAAAAAGCCGGAAACGATCAACTACCGCACGTTCAAGCCGGAGCGCGACGGTCTCTTTTGCGCTCGCATCTTCGGTCCGATCAAGGACTATGAATGTCTGTGCGGCAAGTACAAGCGGATGAAATATCGCGGCATCGTCTGCGAGAAATGCGGGGTCGAAGTAACGCTGCAGAAGGTCCGCCGCGAGCGCATGGGGCATATCGAACTGGCCTCGCCGGTGGCCCACATCTGGTTCATGAAGTCACTGCCTTCGCGCATTGGACTGCTTCTCGATATGACGCTGCGCGATCTGGAGAGGGTGCTCTATTTCGAGAGCTATGTGGTGATTGAGCCGGGACTGACTCCACTCAAGATGCACCAACTCCTTAACGAAGATCAGTATCTTGAGGCGGTCGACGAGTATGGCGACGACCAGTTCCGGGTCGGCATCGGTGCCGAGGCGCTCAAGGGGATGTTGTCTGCAATCGTGCTCGATGAGGAGTTGGAGACCCTGCGCGTAGATCTGGCGGAAACCAAGTCCGAAGCCAAGCGCAAGAAGCTGGTCAAGCGCCTGAAGCTTGTGGAAGCGTTTATCCAAGCGAACACCAGGCCGGAATGGATGGTACTGGACGTCGTTCCGGTTATCCCACCGGAGCTGAGACCGCTGGTGCCACTCGACGGCGGCCGTTTCGCGACCTCGGATCTGAACGACCTCTATCGCCGGGTTATCAATCGCAACAACCGGCTCAAGCGCCTGATCGAGCTGCGCGCGCCCGAGATCATCGTGCGCAACGAAAAACGTATGCTCCAGGAAGCGGTCGATGCGCTGTTCGATAACGGTCGCCGTGGGCGCGTCATCACCGGCGCCAACAAGCGGCCGCTGAAATCGCTCGCCGACATGCTTAAAGGCAAGCAAGGCCGTTTCCGGCAGAACCTGCTCGGCAAGCGTGTCGATTATTCGGGGCGCTCGGTGATCGTTGTCGGACCGGAATTGAAACTCCATCAGTGTGGGCTGCCGAAGAAGATGGCGCTCGAACTGTTCAAGCCGTTCATCTACGCTCAGCTGGAAAACCGCGGGCTGGCCACGACCATCAAGGCGGCCAAGCGAAAGGTCGAAAAGGAAACCGAGGAGGTCTGGGATATTCTCGAGGAGGTGATCCGCGAGCATCCGGTGCTACTCAACCGCGCGCCGACCTTGCACCGCCTCGGCATCCAGGCCTTCGAACCAGTACTGATCGAGGGCAAAGCGATCCAGCTCCACCCATTGGTCTGTACCGCATTCAACGCCGATTTCGATGGCGATCAGATGGCCGTTCACGTCCCGCTGTCGCTGGAAGCTCAGCTTGAGGCGCGGGTGCTGATGATGTCGACAAACAACATCCTCAGCCCGGCCAACGGCAAGCCGATCATCGTCCCCTCCCAGGACATCGTGCTTGGGCTCTATTATTTGTCGGGCGAGCGGCTCGACCATGTTGGAGATGAGGTGACGATCCCCTCGCTCGACGCTCTCAATTCAGCGCTCGAAAGCGGCGACATCGTTCTCCGCGAAACCGGGAGCCTGTGGAAGCCGGTCGACGAGGTCGATCCGAAAAAGATCATGAAGGCGCTTAAGGACGGCAAGATCAAGGCGTACCGGGTCCCCGCATTCACCACGGTGGGTGAAATCGAGCACGCGGTTGCCAGCGGCGCCGTGACCCTCCATTCCAGGATCAGGTCGACGTACACAACTGTCGATGAAAATGGCAAGGAGGTTGTCCAGCGGGTCATTACGACCCCTGGACGGATGCTTCTGTCCGAGATTCTTCCACGCCACCCCTCGGTCGGTTTCGAACTCATCAACCAGCTGCTCACCAAGAAGGATGTCTCGAACGTCATCGACATCGTCTATCGTTTCTGCGGCCAGAAGGAGACAGTGATTTTTGCCGACCGTGTGATGGGACTTGGCTTCACCTATGCCTGCCGTGCCGGTATTTCGTTTGGCAAGGACGACCTTAAGATTCCCGCAGCCAAGGAAAGGCTGGTCAATGAGACTCTCGCACGGGTCAAGGAGTTCGAGCAGCAGTATCTCGACGGGTTGACCACCCAGGGCGAGAAGTACAACCGCGTTATCGACGCATGGGACAAATGTACCGCGTTGGTCGCCGATGAGATGATGAATGCGATGTCAACCATGGTCCCCGGCGAGCCAGTCAACTCGGTCTTCATGATGGCTGATTCCGGCGCCAGAGGTTCGGCGGCCCAGATCAAACAGCTCGCCGGCATGCGCGGTCTGATGGCCAAACCTTCGGGCGAGATCATCGAGACGCCGATTATTTCGAACTTCAAGGAAGGACTCAGCGTGCTCGAGTACTTCAACTCGACGCATGGCGCTCGCAAAGGCCTGGCCGATACCGCACTCAAGACGGCAAATTCAGGTTATCTCACCCGCAGATTGGTCGATGTAGCGCAAGATTGCATCATCATAGAGAACAACTGCGGCTCGAAGGATGGTCTGACCGTGCGCGCGGTCGTCGAAGGGGGCGAAATCATTTCCTCGCTCGGCGAGCGTATCCTCGGCCGGACGATTGCGGCGGACATTCCCGACCCGATCTCGGGCAAGGCTTTGATGAAGGCAGGAAAGCTCCTAAATGAGGAGGAAGTCGAAATAATCGAGAATGCAGCCGTCGAATCGGTGCTCGTACGCTCGGTCTTGACCTGCAAATCGAAGGTCGGCGTCTGCGGCGCCTGCTATGGCCGCGATCTTGCGCGCGGAACACCGGTGAACATCGGCGAGGCGGTCGGCGTGATCGCCGCTCAGTCGATCGGCGAGCCGGGTACCCAATTGACCATGCGCACCTTCCATGTTGGCGGCGCGGCTCAGCGCGGTGCCGAGCAGTCCAGTGTCGAGGCCGCGATCGACGGCACTGTGGTGATCGAAAATCACAACGTGATCAAGAGTAAGGAAGGCTTTTTTGTGGTGATGGGCCGCAAAATGCAGATCGTATTGTTGGATGAGGCTAAGCGTGAACGTGCCCGGCACCGCGTGCCCTACGGCGCCAAGCTGCTTACCGAGGACGGCAAGACGGTCGCCAAAGGCGACAAGCTTGCTGAGTGGGATCCTTACACGTTGCCGATCATTACCGAGAAGGAAGGCTATATCGATTATGTCGACCTCGTCGAGGGTATCTCGATCCGCGAAATCGTCGACGAAGCGACCGGTATCGCCAACAAGGTCGTGATCGACTGGAAACAGCAGCCCAAGGGCGCCGAATTGAAGCCGCGGATTTCCCTACGGCCCAAGAAGGACTCCAAGCAGGGCGAGGTCGTTACCCTGCCCAACGGGTTGGAGGCGCGCTATTTCATGTCGGTTGATGCGATCCTGTCAGTCGAGCAAGGCCATCACGTGAAGGCCGGTGATGTGCTCGCGCGCATCCCCCGGGAATCTTCCAAGACCCGCGATATCACCGGCGGTCTGCCGCGGGTGGCCGAGCTGTTCGAAGCCCGCAAACCCAAGGACTACGCAATCATCACCGAGAGCCCAGGTCGGGTCGAGTTCGGCAAGGACTACAAGACTAAGCGCCGGATCATCGTTCGCCCCGAAAAGGGTGAGGCGACCGAATACCTGATCCCCAAGGGCAAGCATATATCGGTTCAGGAGGGTGACTGGGTAGAGATCGGCGATCTGCTAATGGATGGCAATCCGGTGCCGCACGATATACTGCACGTGCTGGGCGTCGAGGCGCTGGCGAACTACCTGATCTCCGAAATCCAGGTGGTCTACCGGCTTCAAGGCGTGAAGATCAACGACAAGCATATCGAAGTCATCGTCCGCCAGATGATGCAGAAGGTCGAGATCAATAATCCCGGCGAAACTTCCTATCTCACCGGCGAGCAGATAGACCGCAGCGAATTCAACGAAGTCAACGCGCGAGCCGTGGCGGAGAAGCGCAAGCCGGCGGAAGCGATCCCCGTCCTGCAGGGCATCACCAAGGCCAGCCTGCAGACTAAGTCGTTCATCTCGGCGGCGTCGTTCCAGGAGACCACCCGCGTGCTCACCGAAGCGGCGGTCAACGGTAAGATCGACTTGCTCCAGGGCCTAAAGGAGAATGTCATCGTCGGCCGACTCATCCCAGCCGGAACCGGCAGCGTCATGAAGCAGCTGAAGAACATCGCCGGCGAACGCGATCGCGAAGTGCTCGAAGCAGCGGCCGCGGCAGAGGAAGCAGCGGTGGCGGCGCGAGCCGAGGATTCGGAGGTTGAGGAGAAGCAGACGGCATAGCAATATCATGGAGATTGGCGCCGTTCCAAAGCTGCGGACCGGAGCTCATTTATCGGCTGAAATGCTGACGGTTTCGCTTGACGGAGTGATGCGCTCTAACTAGGATGCGCCACTCTTTGGGGAACCGGCGGTAGGACGGCCTCCTAAACGCGGTTTCCGGTGGCGATTTTAAATAAAATCACAGCCGGAATCACGCCCTAGTCATCCGGGGCGACGTGCATTGGCCGGGAGCCAGCAAGAACTTAGCTCTCCCGGGCGGTGCGGCAACGTTGCCCGCGGCGTTTTGCCTGTGGAAGTTCAAGATAGAATCGTAGCTGCGAGGTTGGGAACAAGATGCCGACGATCAACCAGTTGGTCCGCAAGCCGCGGAAGCGGCCGATTGAGCGAAACAAGGTGCCGGCGCTGGAGGCTTGCCCCCAGAAGCGCGGCGTGTGCATACGCGTCTATACGACGACGCCGAAGAAACCGAACTCGGCTTTGCGGAAAGTTGCCCGTGTACGCTTGACCAACGGTTTCGAGGTCACCAGTTATATCCCCGGCGAGGGTCATAACCTCCAGGAACATTCTGTCGTTCTCATTCGCGGCGGGCGGGTCAAAGATCTGCCCGGCGTGCGTTATCATGTCATTCGCGGCACCCTGGATACCCAAGGCGTGGGCGACCGTCGCCAGCGCCGTTCCAAGTACGGCGCCAAGCGCCCCAGATAGACGAGCAAGAATATGTCCAGACGCCGCCGTGCCGAAAAACGCGAAACCTCGCCAGACCCAAAATACCGGGACAGGGTGCTGACGAAGTTTACCAATTCGCTGATGTATGCCGGCAAAAAATCGATCGCTGAAAGGATCATCTACGGTGCTTTCGATACCATAGAGGCGAGATCTAAAACCGACCCATTGAAAGTCTTCCACGATGCTCTGGACAACGTACGGCCCCAGGTCGAGGTCCGCTCGCGGCGGGTTGGCGGAGCCACCTATCAAGTGCCGGTCGAGGTGCGTGCCGAGCGTTCCCAGACGCTGGCTATCCGTTGGTTGATCCAGATGTCACGGGCGCGCTCGGAGCGCACAATGGCCGACCGTTTGGCAGCGGAGTTGCAGGATGCCGCGAACAATCGGGGCTCCGCAGTCAAGAAACGCGAGGACACCCATCGGATGGCCGAGGCCAACCGGGCGTTCTCGCACTATCGTTGGTAAACAGGCGAATTCGAGAGTTGACGTAAAATGGCACGCAAGACGCCCCTCGAGAAATACCGAAATATCGGCATCATGGCCCACATCGATGCCGGTAAGACGACGACGACTGAGCGCATCCTTTATTATACCGGCCGTTCGCACAAGATGGGCGAGGTCCATGATGGCGCCGCCACCATGGATTGGATGGAGCAGGAGCAAGAGCGCGGCATAACCATCACCTCGGCCGCGACGACCTGTTTCTGGCGTGATTACAGGATCAACATTATCGACACCCCAGGCCATGTCGACTTCACGATCGAAGTCGAACGCTCGTTGCGGGTGCTCGACGGCGCTGTCGCTGTCTTCGATTCGGTTGGCGGCGTCGAGCCCCAATCGGAAACGGTTTGGCGCCAGGCTGACAAGTACAACGTTCCACGCATGTGTTTCGTCAACAAGATGGATCGTATCGGTGCGGATTACTTTCGCTGCATCAATATGATCGAGGATCGTCTGGGTGCACGGCCGATCATCCTGCAATTGCCGATCGGCACTGAGGCATCGTTCGCCGGCATCGTGGACCTGATTGAGATGAAGGGGCTGATCTGGAAGGATGAGACCCTTGGCGCCGAGTTCCTCACTGGTGATATTCCCGCCGAGCTCGTAGAGAAGGCGAAAGAGTATCGCGAGAAGCTCATCGAAACCGCGATCGAACAGGACGACGCGGCGATGGAAGCCTATCTCGAAGGCACCGAACCCGATAACGAAACCCTGCGCGCCTGTGTGCGCAAGGGAACCATCGCCGGCGATTTCGTGCCGGTGATATGTGGCAGCGCTTTTAAGAACAAGGGTGTGCAGCCGCTGCTCGATGCGGTCATCAATTTTCTACCCTCGCCGACGGAAGTCGCCGCCATCAAGGGCGTCAAGCCGGGAACCGAAGAGCCGGTGGAAAGCAAGAGCGATGATGACGAGCCATTCGCCGCCCTCGCCTTCAAAATCATGACAGATCCCTTCGTCGGCACACTGACATTCGCGCGTGTCTATTCCGGCGTCGTGACGACGGGCTCCGCATTGCTCAATCCCTCCAAGAGCAGGAACGAGCGTGTCGGACGCATGTTGCTGATGCATGCGAATTCGCGTGAAGACATCAAGGAAGCCCGGGCCGGCGACATCATCGCATTCTGCGGCCTGAAATCGGTCACCACCGGCGATACCCTGTGCGATCCATCCAGGCCGGTGGTCCTCGAACGCATGGAGTTCCCCGAGCCGGTCATCGAGATCGCGGTCGAAGCCAAGACCCAGGCCGATCAGGAAAAAATGAGCCAGGCGCTGGGGCGTCTGGCGGCTGAAGATCCGTCATTTCGCGTCTCCACCGACGAGGAGAGCGGCCAGACCATCATCGCTGGAATGGGCGAGTTGCATCTCGAGATTTTAGTCGACCGCATGAAGCGCGAGTTCAGCGTCGACGCCAATGTCGGCGCGCCGCAGGTCGCCTACCGCGAGACCATCACCAAGTCGATCGAGGTCGACTACATTCACAAGAAACAGACAGGCGGTGCCGGCCAGTTCGCGCGGGTCAAGATCAACTTCGAGCCACTGGAGGCGGGTTCAGGTTTCGAGTTCGAAAGCGCGGTCGTCGGAGGTTCGGTGCCGCGTGACTATGTGCCGGGCGTCCACAAGGGGATCGAATCGGCGCGCCAATCCGGCGTGCTCGCCGGTTTCCCGGTTATCGATTTCAAGGCTTCACTTATCGATGGCGCTCACCACGACGTCGATTCTTCGGTGATGGCGTTCGAGATTGCTGGCCGCGCGGCATTTCGTGAAGCTGTCGAAAAAGCCGGTCCCAGGCTGCTGGAACCGGTAATGAGTGTCGAGGCGGTGACGCCCGAGGAGTACATGGGCGATATTATCGGCGACCTCAACAGCCGCCGCGGCAATATCCAGAACATGGATTCACGCGGAAATGCGCGGGTCATCAGCGCGATCGTTCCGCTGGCCAATATGTTCGGCTACGTCAACACCCTGCGCTCGATGAGCCAGGGCCGGGCAACCTTTACCATGCACTTTGCGCACTACGCTCGGGTGCCGCAGGCAGTGGCTGAGGAAGTTCGGGCAAAGATGGCTTGAGCCCAAGGCTGGGCGTCGAGGCGATCGGAATAGACAGCTAACCACCGGAAACGGGGACGAACGATGTCGAAACAAAAGTTTGAGCGGACGAAGCCGCACTGCAATGTTGGAACGATTGGCCATGTTGATCATGGCAAGACGACGTTGACGGCTGCGATCACGAAGATATTGGCGGAGACTGGCGGCGCGGAATTCACGCCCTTTGATCAGATTGA
>JAPULJ010000813.1 GCA_027295145.1 Alphaproteobacteria bacterium
AATCGCCCTGTTCCTGCCGAACTCGATGATCCAATGAATCACGGTCGCCGACAACGCACCGCCCGAGGGCATTTCAACCGTGCTCGCCCGGTTCGCAAACCTCGATGGTTCAGCGCGTTGGAGTTTTTTGACCACACGACCATTTTGACGGAAATGGACGCTCTCGCGCACGAGCGGGCGGGTAAGCGCGAGGCAAGCGCGAAAATTCCTGGATCGGAGCGGGCACGGGCTGAAATCGAGGTGGGGCGCAGATGCAAATGCCTGGCATTGGCAGGGAGACCATCATCCAGGCCCTCTTTATAGTGGTTTGGAGCCAACACCTGACTGTCGGCCCCGAGGGACCTACCCTCATCTCTCGTACAGCACCGCACCTCCTTCATCTGTTGGTGCGTTCGTGACACACCGACCAAAGCGGTCTTTGGTGCTTCGATTGTGTCGGGCCGTTCTTGACCCGGAATCAACATTCGGCGCCTATTATTACATCCTTCGTGGACATTAAGAATTCAATTTCGACGCGCACTTGGGAGAAAGCGAACATTGGTGGAGGATTAGGCGCTATTTATTATAGTTCCCTATCTTTGGGCAAGAAGTAAGCGTCGATTGTTTCGGACCGGCCCTCCAGGAACTGTGCGCCGATCGAAACAAGATCATCAATCTTGGCTGCTGATTGTGAAGGATTGGCCTCTTGAGAAACTTTTTTGATCAGCGCTGCACTAATCACGAGATCGGTTTCCAGCGAACGCGTCAGGCTTTCGAGACGGTTGGCGACGTTCACAGTGTCGCCGATCACCGAAAAGGCCGTGGAGCGCTCGCCACCCATGATGCCTGAAACCACCGCGCCGTAATGGACCCCGATGCCGATGGCAATTGGCGGGTCGCCAATCGCTGTCCGTTCCAGGTTCCACCATCTCTGTTTGTCAAGCATGTCGCGAGCACATGTCAATGCATTGGTGGCGTCGGAGGGACCTGCAATCGGTAGGCCGAAAGTGATGAGCAGCATATCTCCCGTCGAGACAGCTACGGAGCCGCAGTGTCGAAAGGCGATCATTTCTATACGTCTGTAAAACTCCTGCAGCAGATCCATGACATCCTCGGGGGCCATTGCCTCCGAGATGGTCGTAAATCCGCGGATATCCGCGAGGAGCACTACAACTGACGACTGCAAAGGCAGGAATATTGGCTCGCTATACTGGGTAGGATTGCTGACGAGCTTTTTCCCGAAGGAGAGGTCCGAGTTGTACGGTTCAGAGCATCGTAATGTATCGCGTGAGACAAAGAACGTGCTACCATGCGGAGGTAGCCCAATGTCGCGCCGAAGATGTAGGCTTATTTCTTCCAGGTTGCGCCGAATCCTGTGATTATTGGGTGAGCGACCGCGCGCTACCTTTGTGGTCTCCAAGGCCAGTCGCTTGATTATTTTCAACAATGATCGCGGACACTTTCCTCGTGTCTCCTGACTTGTTACCGGCCTCCGCCGTCGAAATCCGAACATGCTCATCTACTCTCTGATTGACTATTTCTTTCACGCTTGTTCCTTCCCAACGATGTGATTTGAGGCCGCCATAACCCTCCCGCTTCCGTGTCAAGAGTGTCGACCCGCCGAAGCGCTGTATCTTGCCAATGTACAACTTGCGCTATCAATCAGTGCCGCTGAGCCGTAGCCGGCTCATAGGTGAAGTCAGATGCTCATGGATCGAACTGACTGTCAAGCGGGATCTTTTTCACAGCATTCTGATCGCCGGCATGGGCTGAGCGCTTTTCTCGTCTTGGCTGTAATACCCACTTACCGGTTGTGGCTAACATCGACCGTGAAAGGACCGCCCCCGTATCGCCCGCTGTGGCCTGAAAGCCGAATCTCGCGCCTAACTGTGGACGGGCCAGCTTCGTTCCCTAACCCATCAGAATCGAAGCCTCACTCTGCATCCGCTTGGCCCCAAACAGCGGACCTGAAGGAGGAAAAAGCTGACTCCTAAATTTCGACGTCCGGTGTGAGGGGTTAAGCGGAATCGGGCTGGGTTCGCGGGTTTCGTCGCGCTCCGGTCATCCGCAGCGTAAGGGATTGGGGGGCCTATATGTCCGAGTCTCGACCGAAGCGGAAGTTCGAGGTTCTTCGCCAGACACGAAAACGGCGGCCCGGAGACCACCGCTCTCTCTGTCGGTGTGCCGCTTGTCTTGGCAGTTATGAGATCTTGAGCCAGATGCGGTCCATCGTCTCGCCGGGGATGAATAGCCCCTCCGGGCCGGCGGCGATCTCGGCCGGCATCGCGCCCTCGATGATCTGGCGGCGGACCTCCTCGATCCTGGCGACGCTGTCGACTTCGCTGACCATGGCGATGCGACCCACCGGGCCGCCGAGCTGGGTCATGATCGCCGCCTCGACGCCGAACGTGTCCTTCAACCACTGGCGCCGCTTTTCGACGAAGGCATGCGCTTCCTGGAACTTGCCGGGCATCATCTGGCCGCTTCTCACGAATGTGACTGACATTATCTTTGCCTCCAATTTGAGTTTTGATCGACGCAATGCGAACCACCACGCCGTTGCGGTATTGTTTGCTCACTAATGCAGGAAACAACGAATGCGAACATCTTGGCCAGGATCGACCAATGATACGCCTTGGAGCCTGCCCCCCAGACGCGCGTTACTTGTGAAATTCTATTCGGGCGAGGAGAGTGAGTCCATGGAGGTCATATTGGCGTCAGGTCATGGCCGGGACCTCACGACCAGGCTTCGCTTCGGTCGAAAAGCCGAGATAGGCGTATGGGGCGATGAGTCCGTTCTTGGCTATAAGCGGCGGATCGGCCCATCGCGAACTCCGTCGGCTTCACCTTCAGCTCCGGACATTCGGGCGCCGACCTCGCCGATGCTCCCCTGCCACCGCCCTGACGATACCACGCAGTCGCTGTCGAACGTCTGCATTCTCGATCTGGTGGTACGCACGGACCAGCTCCAGCGTCTCGCGCTTGTGCATGGTGTCGAGATCGTCCTCGGCTCGCGCTAGCGGCTTTACCGGTAGTGTTTTTCGCCCCAGTTCGTCCGGCATGTCCTCGTAGAAAAATGAAACCGGTACGTCAAGGATCTTCGACATTTGGTAGAGCCGACTCGCGCTGACGCGATTCGAGCCATTCTCGTACTTCTGCACCTGTTGAAATGTGATGCCCAATGCGTCGCCGAGCTGTGTTTGATTGAGCCCGAGCAACGTCCGCCGTGTCCTGACGCGGCTTCCGACATGACCGTCGATGGCGTTGGCTCTGCCCCTTGGCTTTCTCATCACCGTCCCTTATTCGTTCTCATCAATCGGACGGTATCACGCCTCGACCAGGCCATCCAAAGGCTGATTTCCGATGTCGGAGGCGGAGCGGGCGCTCGACCGAGCGCCCTTTCGGGTTGCTTGGCGACTTAAAGCTATCCGACTACATCGGCAGCCAAGATCTCCGCTATTCTCGGCTGGACGGGCTTTTCGGCCACAGGTCTCTCCCAGACGCGCGTAGGAGGCGAAATTCTATGCGGGAGAGGAGGATGAGTCCATGAGGGCCGATTTACGGTCTCGGACGCTCGCTCCCTATCCCAAGACCCCGAACAAGTTTGTAGGGTCATGTTTTCGATCAAAAAACAGGTGTGCTACCGTTTTCGGTGGTTGGGAGGCATCATCTGGAAAATCCCGGTTTGAATGCTCGATGTAACCGGGACGCAGCCTGCTGGAACACGGCTGAGCCCAACCTGAACGGTCGGTCCATCTGACGTTCAGGTTGGCGGAGGCATACTCCCGCCATGCGTCGGCAATTCCTCCTCGGCGCGCTGGCAACCGTCCTCTGCGCGATCTCGCCGCTATCGGCCGCCGGCCAGCAGCGGCGACGTGTTCGACATCCGGGCGGCGGCGGGCAGCACCATGCGCGTCCACCCGGCGACATCACGGACTCCGTCGCGCGTCGCTTTTCCGGCACGGTGCTAGCGCGGACCGCGACCGGCGCGACGGTCCTGCGACCTTCCGGCTCAAGATTCTGACCGAGCGCGGCGACGTGCTCTCGCTCGAGGTCGAAGCGGCGACGGGCGAGAACCTGTCGATTCTGGGTCGAGGTCGATGACGGTCCTGGTCGACGACGACGATCCCAATCTCCGCCGTCGACTCGCCGAGGCGCTGGTCGAGACGGGCTGCGCGGTCGACGTCGCCGACAACGGCGAGGACGGCCACCATCTCGGCGTCAGCGAACCCTACGACGCGGTGATCCTCGACTACGGCCTGCCGGTGGTTGACGGCGTCACAGTGCTGGAACGCTGGCGCCGATCCGGTTCACGATGGAAATTGGCCGTCTCGCACTTCTTGGTCCGCGCTCTCGACCGAGAGAATCAGACGCCCCAGTTCACGTCAATCACTGAACAGTGATTCTGCAACAAGCTTTTAAGAAATTCGAATAGAAATTATATAATAATGGGGCCGCCATGACCAATTCAGTGTTGATGCCGGCGTACCGGCATTCAGTCTTTTCCTTAATTGTCGCAGTCGTATTTGCGTACCTGACGCTTAATTCGACCGCCACAGCACACTCCGGTCACGGGAAGAACGAGGCGCCGCCAGCCCGACTCGCCGAGGCCGCGCCGCGGGTCGAGACCCAATCCGCTCAGTTTCAACTGGTCGCCACCGCCAGGAACGGTACGCTGGTGATCTACCTGGATCGAACCGACAGCAACGCGCCGGTCGTCGGCGCCACCGTCGAGGTCATGGCTGGAGA
>JAPULJ010000082.1 GCA_027295145.1 Alphaproteobacteria bacterium
ACTGTTCGGGGTCCTGTGGGGGCTGGCAGCGGTCGGTATCGCAGTGCGCCTGTGGGCCGGCGCGCTGACCTTGATGCAAATCCCGGTCTTCCTGGCCATAGGGTGGCTCGGATTCGTCTGGGCGGGAACGATATTCGAGCATCTCGGCTCGGGCGGTACTTGGCTTTTGCTGGCTGGAGGGATCGCGTATTCGGGCGGGGTCGTCTTCTACCTGTGGCGCAGCCTGCCCTTCAACCACGCGGTCTGGCATGTCTGCGTGCTCGGCGGCGGTGTCTGCCACTTCGTCGCGGTTGCCGTCTATGCCTTGCCGGCAGCAGCATGAATTAGATTTAGCGCGCCATCCTCGACATCATGCCGGTGATCTGTTTGAGCCGCTCACCGTTGCGCAAGCGGGTAAAGCTCAGCTTCATCCCCTCTTTGATCAGCGTCCGCTCGTAGGTCTGCAGCTCGTAGCCGCCGCCTTCTATAATGAGCAATGCACTGACCGTCAGCGTCGCGCCCTTAAGCGTCGCCCACACGAACGGGACATCTTCGCGCAGGGGATCGACGGACCGCCGTCCGCCAAAGGCGTCGCGTCGCACAGCCGAACCCCAGATGCCTTCGCGTGGTGTCTTGGTAAAATCGATCGAGTAGGACTTGCGCCTGGACTTCTTGCCCTTGCGATGGATAACCGTAACCCAGGTCAGGTTGAAGCCTTCCTTAGTCGGCTTGATCGTCACGCTGAGATCACGGGCGGAGATACCGGCGCCGTTGATGGAGACGCTCTGGCCGACATAACTGCCGTAGTAATCCGCGATCGGCCTGGATTGCTGCGCCGCCACGGTGCTGGCCGAAACGGCGAGGAGGATGGCCAGTACGGCGGCTAATCCGCTTATCAGCGTGCGCATGAGCGAGGTCTCCGTCGGTGGTTGGTTTCTTCTTGTGGGCTCGTTTGGAGATGTATTGGCGATATCCTACGTTCTCAAGGCAGGGAAGACAAATCGAGGCGTTTCGAGTGGTGATTGGCCTCGTGACCACACTCTTCCCGCCGTTGACAGTGGCAACTGTCGTGCTTAAGTTCCCGGTTGCTGGCGTTCCCGAGAGATCGGGTGACCGGCTGTATCTTTGCCAATGAGATCGTTTGACGGACGATCGGAGCCAGCAGGACCGGGACATGAAAGTCGTAAACTCGCTTAAAACCGCGAAAACACGCCACAGAGAGTGCAAGATCGTGCGTCGCCGTGGCCGGGTTTACGTTATCAACAAGCAAAACCCTCGCTTCAAGGCACGCCAAGGCTGATCGCCTTCGGCATCTGTACTAATTCGGAGCCGCCCGCGGAAACGCCGGCGGCTTTTCTTTGCTCGATGCAAAGACTACTCTTGGTAGGGTTGGAGCGTGGATCACGCGTCAAAGCGCCGGAGGCTCCATGATCACCATGCCCGATCTCGACCAGGACGTGCTTGCGCAGCGACACGATATCGCCCGTGCCTTGCGCGGTATCGTACCCGGCGAGGGGGTAATCGATCGCGAAGAAGAGCTGCGCGTCTACGAGAGCGACGGGCTGACCGCTTATCGCCAGCCGCCGATGCTGGTCGTCTTGCCGGAGACCACCGAGCAGGTCTGCCGGATTCTGCGGTATTGCCATGACGAAGGCATCAAGGTGGTGCCGCGCGGCGCAGGAACCTCGCTATCTGGCGGGGCGTTGCCGCTGGCCGATGGCATTCTTTTGGGCCTCGCTCGTTTGAATCGCATACTTGAGATCGACTACGACAACCGCGCGGCGATCGTCCAGCCGGGCGTCACCAACCTTGCCATCACCCAAGCTGTGGAATCGGAAGGGTTCTACTACGCCCCCGATCCGTCGAGCCAGATTGCTTGTTCGATCGGTGGCAATATCGCTGAGAATTCGGGCGGCGTGCACTGCCTGAAATACGGCATGACGACGAACAACGTGCTGGGGCTGCAAATTGTCACCATCGAGGGCGAGAGCGTGCGCATCGGCGGCAAGCATCTTGACGCCGAGGGTTACGATTTGCTCGGCATAATGACCGGTTCCGAAGGGTTGCTCGGCGTCGTCACCGAGGTAACGGTGCGCATCCTGAAATCACCCGAGACCGCCCGCGCGCTTCTTCTCGGCTTCGATACCAGCGAGCAGGCCGGCGACTGCGTCACCGCGATCATCTCCGCGGGCATCATCGCAGGTGGCATGGAGATGATGGACGCACCGGCGGTCAAGGCGGCTGAAGATTTCGCCCATGCCGGATACCCGCTCGATGTCGGTGCGCTGCTGATCGTCGAGCTTGACGGCCCAGCGGCCGAGGTCGACGAGCTGATGGCCGAAGTCGGGAAAATCGCCGAACGGACCGGCGCCAGCACCAACCGTGCCAGCACCAGCGAGGAGGAGCGTTTGCGTTTCTGGGCCGGTCGCAAGGCCGCCTTCCCGGCGATTGGCCGCATCTCGCCCGATTACTATTGTATGGACGGCACCATCCCGCGCCACCAGCTGCCCCTGGTCCTTAAGCGGATCAGCGAGCTTTCGGCGCGTTACGGGCTACGCGTAGCCAACGTCTTCCACGCCGGCGACGGCAACCTGCATCCGCTTATCCTCTACGACGCCAACGTGCCGGGGGAGCTCGAAAAGACTGAAGAATTCGGCGCTGATATCCTCAAGCTCTGTGTCGAGGTCGGCGGCGTGCTAACCGGCGAGCACGGTGTCGGCGTCGAGAAGCGCGATCTCATGGGTGTGATGTTCAGCAAAGCCGACCTCGACCAGCAGCAGCGGGTCAAGTGCGCCTTCGATCCCAAAGGCTTGCTCAATCCAGGCAAGGTCTTCCCCACACTGCACCGCTGCGCCGAGTTGGGGCGCATGCATATCAATCGCGGCCAAGTCCCCTTTCCCGACATTCCGC
>JAPULJ010000083.1 GCA_027295145.1 Alphaproteobacteria bacterium
GCACGATTGCGCTTGCGGCAGCACCTGGGAGAAGCTCGACGGGGTGGTGCTGGGACGCACCGATTACATGGTCACCGTGCGCGGCACCAATGTCTACCAATCCGCGGTCGAGAACATCATCGGCGAGATCGACGGCGTCTCGCCCTTCTACCAATTGGTGCTCGACCGCGAAGGCGCGAACGACCGCATGACGATCGAGTTTGAACCCGACAAAGCAATCGCGAAATCCAATTGGCCATCGCTTGCCAAGACGATCGGTGAACGCATCCAAAAAGCCCTGCATGTGCGCCTGGAAACCAAACCGGTCCCGCCCGAGGGCCTGCCCCGCTACGATCTCAAGACCAAGCGCATCATTGACAACCGCCCCAAGGAACTGCGCCGGGAGTTGGACCGCTAGTAAACCGAGGAAACATATGAAACCCCAACAGATGATCGAGAAACTCAAAGCCGCCCGCGCGCTGATCGCGGAAATCTACGACGGCACCGATTTACCGCAGATCCAGTCGATCGTGCGCCACGCCGACCAGAACTTGCACTGGGCCCTATGGAACCTCGGTGAGGTCGAAACCCTGCGCCCCGATCTCGACACCTAGAGCATGATGTTATGAATTGGATACGGTTTGACCGGTTTTCCTTTCGTCGTGGCAAGGCGCGCCCCGCATGGCGATGCTGGAGCATCGGCAAAGGGGTGCAACGCCGCCACGGCGAGAAGGAAACCCGGCCTCCGGTGGAGCCAAGCGGTCCTTCGGATGCGTCGCGAGCCTTGCCCGATACTTGTCATCGCGCTGCGCCTCGCTCCTACCCGAAGGGCCGCTTGGCCCCATCAAACCGTGTCCAATTCATAACATCATGCTCTAATACCAACTGATGGCGATCGAGCTTTCGTCCTTGCCCCAGCGCCTCCTGCGCTCGAAGATCGCCTGGCTGATTGGCGGCTACAGTTTATTCTGGCTGATCAACCGGTTCACCATTCCTTATACCGAGTGCATTACCGAGCGTTGGTGCATTTCGAGCCGGGACGACATCTGGGTG
Source organism: Alphaproteobacteria bacterium (assembly GCA_027295145.1). Taxonomy (GTDB): domain Bacteria; phylum Pseudomonadota; class Alphaproteobacteria; order JAPULJ01; family JAPULJ01; genus JAPULJ01. The sequence goes on from JAPULJ010000083.1 coordinate 1,033, forward strand.
ATGTCGGCGTTGCCGGTGGCGTTGATCGTCCTGCTCCTGATCGGCGCCCGCTTCGGCGGGAGCCTCGCCCTCGCCATGCTCAATAGCCCGCGCCGCCATTGGTATTTTTGCGGCTTCTTCTTGGGCCTGGGTGGCATCGGCTTGATCACCTGGTTTCTTTTCGTGCCGCCTGCAGACAGGCTCGAATTCATCCATATTCCAATTCTGAGCGCCTTCTTCGCCTGTCTTGGCGGCCTCATGTTCTGGGGTCTAAATCCGAACCGCGTGCCTAAAAACCGTAAGTCCAAGCGCGGAATCCGGCGTTAGAAAAACCCAATAACCGAGCGAGCTTCCCATGAGCACGACCCAATACAAATTCCTCGCTTTCGACCGGCGCGATGAAATCGCTGTCCTGCGTCTGAACCGGCCAGACAATCTCAACGCCTGGAACCTCGAGATGCGCGAGGAGTTGCGCGATGCCATCGCCTCGCTGGTCGAGGATGATGATCTGCGGGTTCTCATCATCACCGGCACGGGCCGCGCCTTTTCCGCCGGGGAGGACGTGCGCGGCATGGGCGACTTGAGCGCCGTAAGTCCCAAGGGCTTCCGCCGCCGCGTGCGGATGATCCATAACGTCTTCGACGAAATCGAGCAGATGGAAATCCCGGTAATCGCCGCAATCAACGGTGTCGCCGCCGGCGGTGGGCTCGAGCTGGCGCTGTCCTGCGATTTCCGTTTCGCCGGCGATACCGCCCGCATGGGCCTGCCGGAGAACAATGTCGGGCTGATCCCAGGTTCGGGCGGTATCTCGCGGCTGGTCAAGCTGGTCGGCCCGGCCAAGGCCAAGCGCCTGGTGATGACCGGCGAGATCGTGCCGGCCGAAACCGCTCTCGCTTATGGGCTGATCGACGAGATCATTCCTGCCGGCGATCTGATGGACCGCGCGTTGGCATTCGCCGAGCTGCTCGCAACCAAGGCGCCGCTGGCCCTTGGCACCGCGAAACTGATCATCAACCAGTGCGTCAACGTCGATACCGAGACCGGTCGCAACTTCGAGCGCATTGGCCAAAGCGTCCTAAAACTCAGTGCCGACCACAAGGAAGGCGCCGCCGCTTTCGTCGAGAAACGCAAACCGAAATTCACTGGCCGCTGAGTGGCGGCGCGCCTACCCAAATCTTTCTCGCGGCGGATTTGGCTTATTCTATGTTCCCTCACGCCGGGCGGTCGCGTCCGCTCCCTTGGCTGGCCCTTGGCCGGTCCTTGGCTGGCCCTTAGCTGGCTCGCCTTCGCGCCAGCGCTTGACCAGCCCGATATCGAAGCCGAACAAGTCGAGCGCCCGTCCGACCGTTTGCGCGACGATATCCTCGATGGTCTCGGGCTGCTGGTAGAAGGCCGGCACCGGAGGCATGACGATGGCGCCCATCTCGGTGACCAGCGTCATCGTCTTCAAGTGCCCCAGATGCAGCGGCGTCTCGCGCAGCATCAAAACCAAACGCCGCCGTTCCTTCAGAACCACATCGGCGGCGCGGGTCAGCAAGTTCCCGGTTGTCCCGTGGGCGATCTCGGAAAGGCTGCGGACCGAGCACGGCGCGACGATCATCCCTTGGGTGCGGAACGAGCCACTCGATATCGCCGCCGCAATATCGCCGACCGGATGGACGACATCGGCCAGCGCCTGAACGTCCGCAACCTTGGTCCCCGGCAGCTCGTAGGCAAGCGTCACCTCCGCCGATTTGGTCATGACGAGGTGCGTCTCGACCCCCGTTTCTCGAAGTGCCTGCAGCATCTTCACGCCATAGACGACGCCCGAGGCCCCGCTGATGCCGACGATCAATCGTTGGGGCTCACCCATGCAAGCTTCCCCCATGTTCGGGCCGTGCAAGATGCCGGCGATCGCCCCAACCTAGCGCCTCGCCGGGAAAAGCGCACTAGCCGGGTGCTTGTTGCATTTTGCGGTGTTCTTGCGCACCCCGGCATTTTCGCTAATCTCCGCCCATGACAGACAGAGCAAAGCCCCTCGCGGGCAACCGCGTGCTCGACCTGACCCGGCTCCTGCCCGGGCCTTTGTGCACGCTCCACCTCGCCGATATGGGCGCCGATGTGATCAAGGTCGAAGAACCCAGCGTTGGCGACTATGCCCGCTGGTATCCGCCGTTATCGAAGACCCACGGGCACTTCTTCCTGGCGATCAACCGCAACAAGCGCTCGGTCAAGATCGATCTGCGCTCGCAAGAGGGCAAGGCCGTCTTCAAGGCGCTGGCCAAGACCGCCGACATCATCGTCGAAGGCTTCCGCCCCGGCGTCATGGACCGGCTCGGCATCGGCTACGAGACCATCGCTGCGATCAATCCGCGCATCGTCTTTTGCGCCATCTCGGGCTACGGCGCCGACGGGCCCTATCGGGACCGCGCCGGGCACGACATCAACTACCTTTCATACGCCGGCATCGCCGAGCAGATGGGCGGCCGCGACGGCCCGCCCCAGCTGATCAATTTCCAGATTGCCGATCTCGCTGGCGGCACCCTGTCCGCCTGCATGGGGATCCTCGCCGCCCTCGTCGATGCCAAAGCGACGGGCAAAGGCCGCTTCGTCGACGTCTCGATGACCGATTGCAGCTTCGCCCATGCGGCG
>JAPULJ010000084.1 GCA_027295145.1 Alphaproteobacteria bacterium
AAATCCTGATAGGATTCTTCCGGCATCAAATAGCGGTCGGTCAAAACCGCCTTGCCGAAATCGGTCAACAGATTGTCGCGATTGCGGTCAACTTCTACTCGGACCCCGTCTTGGGTCTGCACTGTATTAAACAAGCCCGGCACCCCCAGTTTCTTGTGGTGGTTGATTTTTGGGTTCCCTCTTGAACCTCGGTCGCCGCAGCAAGACATTACCCGTACTGCCGATCTGCCGCGGAGCCAAAACATCCTACTGGCTGGTCGAGTGGCGTCAACGAAAATTAACTAGATGTAGTGGTCTTCGGAAAATTAAATTCAAAATGTAGGGAATTGGTCACACATTAGACGCAGGCCAAAATCGCTGGTCGGTGCTGCAATGGACCCTACAGTTGACGCTTATAGGGCATTGTGGGTAACTCCGAAGGGCAATCAGCAGGGCCGTCGAGGGGAGGGATCAATGACTTTCGGGAAGTCTGCTGAAGGCGTCGGCCATGGTCGGCGAGTGATAGTGTGACGGCGCCAATCCATGAGCGAATCGACGCGGCGATGCGGCGCCGATTCGGTGATCGCGCCGTCATCCGTAACCTGGAGCGCCTGACTTTTGGCGCGTCGGCGGAGACCTGGCGTTTCGACTTGATCGATGGCGCCGCCAGCAGCGCCATGATCTTGCGCATGCCGGCGCCGAAAGCAACGACGCACACAGATTTGGCCGCCATATTTTCACCCGGCCGGGATCATGAAGTGGCAATTTTGCGCGCGGTCCATGGCGCTGGGCTGCCGGTCGCCAAAGTTCATTTCGAACTGGACGCCCGAGACGGTCTTGGTGAAGGCTTCGTCATGGATCGGTTGGCCGGCCTGACCGATACCACCAAGGTTCTGGGGGATCCGGACTATGAAGGCGCCCGGCAACGCTTGGCCGGGCAACTCGGCGGCTTTCGGGCTGGCCTCAACAGCATCGATACCGCGGATTTGCCGGTGCTGCGCTGCCAGGATGGTCCGGCGATGGTGGCCGATCTCAAACGCGTGGTTGACGGCTTTGACATCGCCCATCCGGCCATCGAACTTGGATTTGCCTGGTTGGAGGATCATCTGCCGGCCGCGCTTGGCCAGCCTTATCTGGTACATGGCGATTTTCGCCTGGCGAATTTCATGGCCGACACCGGCGGGCTCACCGGGGTCATCGATTGGGAGCTTGCCCATTTCGGTGATCCGGCCGAGGATCTGGCTTGGGTCTGTTTGCGGTCCTGGCGGTTTTCCCGCCCCGACTTGGCCGTTGCCGGCGTGGCCGAGCGATCGGTATTATATGATGCCTATCATGGCGCCGGCGGCCGGCCGATCAGTCGCGAAGAGATCCATTTTTGGGAAGTGCTGGGCACCGTTCGGTGGGCGGTCATTTGCCTTTACCAAGGCGCGCAATTCGTGCGCGGGGTCAGGGCCGATTTGGCGTTCGGTGCCGTCGGCCGCCGCGTCAGCGAGCCGCTCTATGATTTGATCCGGCTAATCGAAAACCGGGAGGATTGATCGATGCCGACCTATCCGCCGAGTGCCGATGACATTCTGGCCGGTGTCAGCCGGACATTGCGCGAAGATGTCTTACCTGCCTTCGAAGGGTTCGAACGCTTCCACGTCCGCGTCGCCATCGCCATGGTCGAGCTGGTCCGCCGCGATGCGTCGGGCCTGGCCGCGCGCAGGCAGGCGGAACGGCGCCGATTGCAGGCCTTGATGCAGAGTCCCGCCGACGACCTCGAAGACCTCAACGGCGCCCTAAAAACCGCGCTGCGAGAGCGCCGTATCGCCTGGCACGACCCGGCGTTGCTGGCCCACGTCAAAGCGACGAATGCGGCCGATCTCGCCGTCGACAATCCGCGTTGGTTCCGCGACTAGATGTGGAGTCTCATTAGGTTGTTCAGATCCAAGCCTGATCGGCTGATCGGTATTTTACGTTTTATCCCGGCATGGGGTCTGTGCCAATTGTAAAGATGCAGCCAGAAAGGCAGCTCCTGCTTTCGTTGCTCGGAAGTGTGATAGGCGCGGGCATAAGCCCATTCTCTAAGACTTGACTGAATGAAGCGCTCAGCCTTGCCGTTGGTTTTTGGCGTGTAGGGTTTTGTGTAGATATGTCGAATGCCAAAGGCCTTGCAGAGCTTATTGAAGGCCTTGGAGCGATAGCAGGATCCGTTGTCGGTCATCAGGCGGTCGATTTTGATGCCAAGGCCGCTGTAATAGGCGACCGTCGCCTTGAGGAAGTTGCCGGCGCATTCCTTCCTCTCGCTCTCGCGTACTTGCGAGAAAGCGATGCGGGAATGGTCATCAATGGCGACGTGGACAAATTCCCAACCAATGCCCCGGGCACTGCTCTGACCGTGACGATCACCGGTGATGCGGTGGCCCATGCGATTGAATTTCCCCAGTTTTTTGATGTCCATATGGATTATCTCACCGGGTGTTTCGCGTTCGTATCGTTTCACCGGCTCGGCCGGTTCCAGATCGCGCCAGCGGTTGAGGCCATGGCGCACCAAAATGCGACCGACCGTAGCGCGAGACAGGCCGGTTTGGTCTGCAATGCGGTCATAAGTTCGCTTCTGCTTGCGCAGCTCGATAACCTGGTTCTCGATTGCCTCGGGCGTCTGGTTTGGACTCCGCAAGGGCCGCGAGGAGCGGTCCTGTAATCCGTCCAAGCCGAATTCCCGACGCCGCTTACACCACTTGTAAACGGTGCGCACGCTGACCTCCAAGGCGGCAGCAATGTCGCGGGGATGTTCGCCACGCTCAAATCGTGCATTCAGTAACTCTCGACCTTTCGGCGTCAGGCGGGCATTCTTATAGGTGTTCATTCGGTCTTGCTCCTGAAGCTTCTGTTTTTCCAAACTTCAGCTTCTCAGAGCGGGATCGAGTGAACAACCTCTTGAGAACTCACATCTAGCGGCGGACGACCAAGCAGTTTTGGCGGTTGGCTTTGAACCGACTACAAGCTGCTTTGGCGCTGCGCGTGTCGGCGAAGCGGCCGGTCATGAACCGATA
>JAPULJ010000085.1 GCA_027295145.1 Alphaproteobacteria bacterium
TCACCCGGCTCGCTGTAGATTGTCACATGCCCGCCCGACTGCTTAACGAAGCCGTAAACCATGGAAAGGCCGAGACCGCTGCCGGCGCCAACCGCCTTGGTGGTAAAGAACGGCTCGAAGACACGGTCCCGAACCTCCGGCGGCATCCCGGATCCGGTGTCGGTCACGGCCAGCATGACATAGCGACCCGGGCTGATCTCGGCCTGGGCCGCGGCATCGTCGTCGTCGAGCCGGGTATTGGTGGTCTCGATGGTCAACTTGCCGCCATCCGGCATCGCATCCCGGGCGTTGAGCGCGAGATTGACCAAGGCGTTCTCGAGCTGGGCCGGATCGACCTCGCAGGTCCAAAGGCCGGCGGTGGCGACGGTTTCGATTTCGATGTGCTCCTCCAGGGTGCGGCGAAGCAGTCCCGCGATGTCGGCGATCAGTTTGTTGGCGTCGACGATCTCCGGGCTCAGTATTTGTTTGCGCGAGAAGGCCAACAGGCGCTGGGTCAGTTCCGCGGCGCGTTCGGTTGCGTGGAACACCGTGGTCAGCCGTGGGTCGCCCTTGCCAAGCTCGTCCTCAAGCAACTCGGCATTGCCCGAGATTACCGCCAGCATGTTGTTGAAATCGTGCGCCACACCGGCCGTGAGCTGACCGACGGCCTCCATCTTCTGGGCCTGGCGGAGTTGCTCCTCGGCCCGCTTATACTCGGTGATGTCGGCATAAATAGTGCCAATACCAACCGTGTTGCCGCCCACATCGAAAACGGGGAACTTAGTCGCCAAGATCTGATGGAGCGACCGGTCGGCAAACTCCTCTACGTACTCATGGTCAACGGTTTTTGCGGTCTCCATTATGTCCCGCTCAATCGCCGCGTTGTATTCGATTTGATCATCGGGAAATACATTGCTGGCCTTCTTGCCCAGTGCGTCCGCGCCACTGATCCCGTACCATGCTTCGAACTGCCTGTTGACGAGGCGATACCGCCCCTCGGCGTCCTTCAGAGAGATCGCCACTGGAGAGTTATCCATTATAGCTCGGAAGCGCTCTTCGCTATCGTGCAATGCTTGCTCGCTACGCTTGCGCTCGGTGACATCGGTCCCTGTTCCTCGGTAGCCCAGAAACTCACCATCCGGGTCGAAATTGGGCGTGCCGCTGATCCTGGCGTGACAGACGCGGCCCGTACTTGACGCAAAAGAGTATTCGAAATTCTTGAATGGCTCGTGGGCTTCGATGTTGGCCAGATGGGCAGCCCATTTTTCTGCATCTGCTTCGCGTTCCGTTGGATCGACATAACGGGTTCGGGTGGTGGCGATCTTTTCCTCCGGCCGAAAGCCGGTTATCTCGAAGTAGCGCTCCGAGTGATACGTGAACCGAAGATCTGGTCCCATCTCCCAGAACCAATCCGAAGCGGATTCCGCCATATCGCGAAATCGCTCCTCACTCTCGCGCAGTGCCGTTTCGGCCTCCGAGCGCTGCTGCGATAGATCGTTATGAGATTTGATCAAGTCGCCGAGTTCGTCGTCCTCATGGTTGGGCGGAATCTGAACCAAGGTGCGGTCCTCCCTGATCAAGGCGCCCACCTCGCGAAGCGGCTTTGTCAGCATTCTGTGAAATAACACGGCAAGAATTATTGCCAGGATCAGATTGCGAAGAATGCCGAAAAACAAAATCAAACCGGAGCGGCGCAAAAAGGTTTCCGCAATGATGTAGGTGTCCACACGGATACTGAGATTACCCACATTCGATTCTGTTTCTTTTACGTGCAGCGGTATCGCATAGGTCTTCGCCTCACCGAAAATTCCATCGGCGAGCCATTTGAGCGCGCCCTGCTGCTGCGGCCGGTTTACGATGGCCATTCGGTCACCGAAATTGTCCACGATTTCGGCCTCGAAAATGGCTGTCTGTTGAAACAGGCCGCGAACCACGGTCTGCGCCAGAACTTCGTCTAGGCCATAGGCGGCTCGGAACGCCGATTCCTCGAAGGCTTTGAGCGCCTGCTCGAATGCGATGTCGATCCTTTGCCGTTCATTTCTGAGATCGACGGCAATCTGAAGCAGGCTGAATCCCATGCCGAGGATCAGAGCAACGATCACCGCGACGCGCGCTTGCTTGAATGACAGGCTCCGCGAAACCTGGGCGATCCAGGGTCTGCTGCCGTGCCCCGCCATCGCGCGGTTACCTGAATCCTGGCGGGACATAGAGTTCGACCAGTCGGCGAAACACACCTTCCGCCCGCAAGGCGTTGGTCGCTTGCCGTAGCCGCGCAATGAGATCGCCCGACAGCTGCCGTTTGGCGCATTGCAGCCAAACCGGTTTGCGATCGAAGGCCAGCACGACGCCAATGTCTGTGCGGCTCATGTTCAAGATCGAAAGATTATGATAAATGCTGAGTGCGGTCCCGGCGATCGCATCCACTCGGCCAACCTTGAGGAGCTTTGCGCTCTGCGCGTATCCATTTGTGGGAAAGCGCCGGATCTTCGGGTCGGTTGCGATTGGAAAGTCTTTGTAGCTCCCGCGCGGCAATGCCAAAAGCTGTCCGTGTAAATCCTCGACGCGGGCGATCGTCAAACCCTTGCGGGTAACGATGACCGAGTCGAACTGCCCTACCACCTCGGCCACCGCCACCAAATTTGCCTCGCTCCAAGGCGAAAGCAGAAAGACGGCGCAGTCGGAGACGCCGTGCTGAAGATTCTTCATGACGCGCGCGATGGGAACCACGGAATCGACGATGCCGATGCCCGCCCTCTTGGCAATGGCCGCGTTGATATCGACAAAGAGGCCGAGCTTGCCACCCTCCCCATCAGCAAGAGCGTAGGGCGCAAATTCCATAGTCGTGAACTTCACGGTTTCGGCGGCTGCCAGCGCGGGGGCAAAAACCCAAACAGCCGTTAATAGCGGTACTACGAATGAGAATCGCGAAGCCAAGTGGTTCCTCCCCAATTCCCCATCTTCGCAAGAGATACAATAACAGACAACTCCAGAACCCGAATATTAGAAAAAGGATTATTCGGCTAGCGGCAGGAATAAAATTGTTCTGCTCGGCGAATAGCCTGCGCGATCTCTATGAGTCATTGCTAAGGATCATCGGTATTGGACGCATTCGACCTATGGCATGACGCTGCCGCCGTTGGGGCCGATGGTTTGGCCGGTCATGTAACTCGCGCCGGGGCCGGCCAGGAACACGGCCGCGGTGGCGATCTCTTCCGGTTGGCCGATCCGCGCAAGACGAACCTGCGCCTCCTTCTCGCGCCACTCGGGCGACATCGCCTCCGGGCCCAGCATGTCCGTATCGATGGGACCGGGCGCGATCGCGTTGACCAGGATGTCCGGCGCGAACTCCTTGGCCCAGGAGCGCGTGAGGGTTAGGACCCCGCCCTTCGAGGCGCAGTAGGCGGAGAAGTTCTCCCGGCCGAAAAAGCCGAGGTCGGACGCGACATTGATGACCCGGCCGCCGGTCCCTTGGGCGACCATGGTGCGCAGGCCTTCGCGCCCGACCGGGAACACGCCGCGCAGGTTGACCGACATCAAGCGATCGAATTCTGCGGTCGTGGTATCGAGCAGGGGTTTCTCGAGAATGACGCCGGCATTACTGACCAGGATATCGAGGCCGCCGAGCCGGTCCAGCGCCTCGGCCATGGCGGTGGCCACGCTTCCCTCGTCGCTGACATCGAGGTGGAGGGCGAAGCCCGAGCCGCCGGCGGCGGCGATCCCGGCCACGGCGTCCTCCGCCTTGGCGCGGGAGGCGCCTAGCCGAACGCGACGCGGGCACCCTCGGCGGCATAGGCCTCGGCGAAGGCCCGCCCGATGCCGCGCGAGGCTCCGGTGATGAGCGCACGCCGTCCGCTCAACGATCCGCTCATGCCATCAGCTCGCCGCGGTCCACATTGAGTGTCTGGCCGGTGATGTTGGCCGCCTGATCGGAGGCGAGGAACAGGAAGGTGCTCGCCACGTCGTCCGGCTCCATGAGGCCTCCGAAGGCCTGGGTCGCCATGATCTCGTCGAGGCAGACCTGTTCGTCGCGGCCTTCGCGGCGCGCGATTTCGGCGAGCGAACGCATCGAGGCATCGGTCCGAACCCAGCCGGGGCAGACCGCGTTGACCGCGATGCCGCGCGGGCCCAGTTCTTCGGCCATGGCGCGCATGAAGCCGATGTTCGCATGCTTGGAGGCGGAGTAGGCGCTAAAATGCGGGGCCGAGGTTCGACCCCAGACCGAGGCGGTAATGACGATCCGCCCGCCCGGCGCCATGGTCTTCACCACCTCGCGGGTGACGTAGTAGGTGCCGATCACGTTGATCTCGATAATCCGGCGGAAGGTTTCCTCGACCGCCTCGCCGGGCTCCAAGATCGGCGTGATGAGTTCGAGGCCGGCATTGTTCACCAGCACGTCCAAGGGACCCAGGCCGCCGACCTCGCGCGCCACCGCCGCCCGGTCGGTGATGTCGCAGACCAGGGCGCCGACCGGCCGGCCGCTGGCCTCGGACAGGGTTTCGGCGGTTCGTTTGACGTGCTCGCCGGTCGCCAGGATCGTCAGCTCCGCGCCCGCCGCGGCAAAGCCGCGCGCGACGCCGAGACCGAGGCCGCGGCTGGCGCCGGTGACCAGCACGCGCTTGCCGGA
>JAPULJ010000086.1 GCA_027295145.1 Alphaproteobacteria bacterium
TCCCTGGTCGAGGCCAGGGACGAGAACGGGGTCCGCAAGTTGGAGCTCGACCAAAAGTTTCAGGTCCTGATCGACGCGGTCGCCATGCGCAAAGGGCTGGCCGGCACCGACGCCTATTTAGAGGAAGGGCGGCGCGGCAAACGGCTCGAGCGCGAGGGCACGGCCGAAGAAGTCGCGAGCGCGGTCAAGGCGGAGATCGAAGCCGAGTTCTCCGAAATCAAGGCCGCGGCGCTGGGCAAGGATTGATGCCTGTCGAAGGCGCCATCGCGGCCCAGGATGCGAGCCTGGGCCACTTTCGCACCGAGATCGCGGAACTGCCGGTGGACCCGCTGCTGCGCATGCAGGGCTACCGAGACCTGGCGCGGGTCCGGCCCCGGGTCCGGGACATCGCCACCAGGGCGGCGGGCTCGGCGCAGGCCCTGGCCGCGCCCGAGGCCTATTACCGGCGCGTCGCGATCCGGTCCTGCACAGTGGAAGCTCTGGAACTGGCCAGCGACGCCAGGGGGGGCGACGCAGGGGGCGACACAGGGGGCGCCGGGGGCGGGATCACCTTCCACAGCAAGCGCTTCGCCAAGGTCTTCGCCGGCTGCGGCGAGGTCATGGTCTTCGTGCTCACCCTCGGCCCGGCGCTCGACGCCGAGACCGAGCGCCTGACCGAACGCGACGATATCGTCGATGCGTTGTTCCTGGAAATGGCCGGCTGGCTCGCCGTCGAGCAGGCCACCAAGGCGCTCGCGCGGCAGGTATCGGACCAGGTCCGGAACGAGCGCCTGGGCCTGACCCGGCGCCTCGGCCCCGGCTACGTCGACTGGCCGCTGGACGAGCAAGCGGGGCTGTTCGCCCTGCTCGAAGACGCCCCGCTTCCGGTGCGGCTCATGGAAAGCTGCGCCATGCTTCCGAAGAAATCGCGATCCGGCCTCTACGGCCTGCGCCCGCTGGACTGATCCTCATCGGCGAGAACATCAACACGACCCGCAAGATCCGGGCGACCAGCCCGAACATCGTCCAGGAGGACGGCAAGGCCGGCTACGCCTACACCGGCCTCGACGGCACCCGCCGCCTGCTCGACATCACCGACATCTTCCCGGAAGACCCGGCCGAGCTCCGGACCGCGCGCATCCCCCACATCGGCCAGGCGGTTCGCAAGCAGGACCTGGACTATCTGAGCTGGGCGATCCTGGGCCAGGAGCGCGCCGGGGCGACCATCGTCGATCTCTGCGTCGACGAACTCTCGGTCTACCCGGAGGAGCGCCACGATTACATGCGCTGGATGGTGAAGACCGCGCAGTCGCTCTCCGAGGTGTCCTTCGCCATCGACTCCTCCGATCCCCAGACCATCATGGCCGGGCTCGAGGTCTACGACCGCAGCAAGGGCCGCCCGGCGATCAACTCGGTCAGCTTGGAGGAGGGCCGCGATGCGCTGGTGCAACTGGGCAAGGACGAAAACTGCGCCGTCTTCGCCAACGGTTCCGGCCGCTCCGGCATGCCCCAGGACGCCGCCGAGCGGGTCGCCAACCTGAGCGGCTGCATGGAGATGATGGACAAGGTCGGGCTGCCCATGGAAGACCGCTACCTGGACCCCTTGGTGTTCCCGATCGGCGCCGGGCCGGAGTTCGGCAATCACTATTTGGATGCGGTCCGGCTGTTGCGCGAAAAATACCCCGAGGTGCATATCTTCGGCGGGCTCTCCAACGTCTCCTTCGGGCTGCCCCGGCGCAAGCTCCTGAACCAGGCCTTCATCACCCTCGCCATGCTCGCCGGCTGCGACGCCATCATGATCGACCCGATCATGAACCCGCCCCAGGAATTCGTGGAGTTCAAACTCGCCGCCAACGTCATGACCGCAAAAGACGAATACGCCGTGAGCTACCTGAAATACGTGCGGGCGCAGAAGAAAGCGTAGCTTTCCTTAGGTTGGGCCTAGAGAATTATCCGACCCCAAACGGACAAATCCCGCCAGGGTTCATTCCGGTAGTCCCGCTACGCTGAGCGCTTCGCTCAAAGGCGCGGCGATCGATGCGTGAATATCGAAAGCGGCGCAGAGCTCGCCGATGCTAAAACCCGGCTGCAATTCAATGACCCGCTTGGCGGCAGACTTGGCTGCGTCGAGCCGCCCAAGTTTCGCGTGCGTTGCCGCCAGCACGAAGTGCGCCGAACTCCAGTAGGGATTTGCCTGGAAAACCTTGTGCGCTGCCTCCGCTGCTGCCTGATACTCACCGCGCTGGAAATAGCCGAGGGTAATCGAGAACCATGGGGCGTAGTTCATCGGATCGATGGGGCTCAAACGGAGCGCGCGCTCGCCCCATTCGATGCTGCGGTCTGCCTCGCCGGCAAAGACCATCACGACACTGCCCAAATTGTAGGTGAGCGCGCATGACGGGCTGAGCGCCAGCGCCGCTTCGAAGGCCTGGCGCGCCGCCTCGCGGTCGTGCGCGACCAAACCCATGACAAAACCTCCGAGGGACAGCGCGATGGCGTCGTCACGCCCATGAGCAATGGCTGCATGAGCGTGCCGAACGGCGCCAAGGCGACTCGCCTCGCCGGCGCCACCGCGTGCGAACAGAATCTCATGGGACCAAGCGGCAAAACCGTGCGCCATCGCATAGTCGGGTTCCAATTCGAGCGCACTCTCGAGAAGCGGTAACGCCTTTGCGGCACCATCCGGCATCGCCGGATAAACCTGTGGTATGGCCCGTAGCGCGAGATCGTAGGCGTCGAGATTGTCAGGCCGCTTACGCTTGACGCGCTCAATCTCCGCCTGGCGCAGGCTCGGTTCGATGGCGGCAACGACACTCATCGTGAGCTCATCCTGGATCGCGAAAACATCGTCAAGAGCGCGGTCGTACCGCTCTGCCCATACGTGCCGGCCGGTCTCCGCTTCGATGAGCTGACCGGTGACGCGCACGCGGTTCGACGCCTTGCGCACGCTGCCCTCGAGAACGTAGCGCACGCCCAGCTGGCGCCCCACCTGCCTCACATCCACGGATTTGCCCTTGAAGGCAAAACTCGAATTGCGTGCGATAACGAAAAGCCATTTGATACGCGAGAGGCCGGTAATAATGTCCTCGACCATGCCGTCGGCAAAGTAGTCCTGTTCGACATCGCCACTCATATTGTCGAAAGGCAGGACCGCAATGGAAGGCTTATCGGGCTGTTTGAGCGGGGCAGCCTCTGCGGAGGTGCCGCCACCTTCGCCGGCATCTGCGCTACGGTCCAGCGCGATCTGATAGACCCTGACTGGCTGATCGATATTCTTGACCCGCTGCTCTCCCAGGTCGAGAAAATCCAGGCGGACTTTATCTTTGACGTGATCGAATACGGTGCCGGAAACGCAAATCCCACCGGGATCGGCGAGAGCTTCCAACCGTGCCGCCACATTGACGCCGTCGCCAAAGATATCCGAGCTCTTGACGATGATATCGCCCAGATTGACGCCTATACGCAGGCGGATGCGCTGTTCCTCGGCGATTTCCGGCTCTCGCCCAATCATCTCTCTTTGTACATCGACGGCGCAGTGAACCGCCTCAACGACGCTGGGAAACTCGGCCAGAAGACCGTCGCCCATAAGCTTTACGATGCGCCCCTTGCGCTCCGTAATCTTCGGCTGCACCAGATCTCTTCGAAGGGCATTGAGGCGTTCGAGCGTTCCCGTCTCATCCTCGCCCATGAGGCGGCTGTATCCGACGACGTCGGCGACAAGAATGGCAGCCAGTCTTCGTTCCAAGCGTTCTCCCCTTCGATCTGGAGCCTAATGGCTTTGAAGCGAAAAATCCATGCCATCCGACGACCGCCACCATGGCTCCTTCTGGCTAACAAGCGAAGTTCCAACCACCCCCGCGCCACGTCCGGTCTACCCCCAGCATACGACATTCGCAGGTCGATGTTGGCTTTCGCGCTGATTTCGTCTGCTTCACCCCCAGCAAGCGACATTCCGGGCGAGGCAGGAAAGGTCTCAAGTTGACCCAGGCTGTGTGAAAACAAAGGCCGGAAGAGCGTCGGCGCAACAATAGACTCGGCATCTACGGATTCATGAATCATTATTGCCTGCGACGGCAGTTACGCGAATCAATGTTGCGCGCTCGGGCCTCGAAATTAGTTTTCACACGGCCTGGACCCACCTCGGAAGTCAAGGTCTTCACAACAGATACCCGGCTCTCATTCGGCCCGCCCAGCCGATCGGAACTCCCGACAGGTTCACGACCGAACGAAGCGGTGAAAACCGGCGATCACTGTCATCCTCTTGTTGACGAAAAAAACGACATCGAGCGCCATGAGACCGCCGTTGGGGCCAATTTCGGAGGTAGGCGGAGTGTCGTGCCTATGCACAGCGACCTCGAATTTGCCGGCAAGCCCCCGGATGCCTACATTGATGGCCAGAACCGGGGCTCATCCGGGGAATGTCGGCTAAAAGTCCGCT
>JAPULJ010000087.1 GCA_027295145.1 Alphaproteobacteria bacterium
CCGCGGAGTAAGTGGCTTGTCAGCAGGGCAGTCCGCCCGCTTCGAGGCAATGCAGGGCAGCGTAGAGATGGTAGAGGGCGTCTATCGGCGCTTGACCGGCCGCTCCCAGACGCGACATTTTGGCGTTGCCGGCGAAGGCTGACACGAGTCGTTGCGCCAAAACATCGAGCGTTACGTCCAGTTGATCGACAAACTGTCTCGCTTTTTTCGGTAACGGGTCAAGTACTGCGAGCCGCGCCAGAGCTTCGCAGACCATTGCAGTCGGCAGGGATTCCGAGCTGTCGCTCACCCATTGATCGTTCCAGTGTTCTAGGACGCGATTTGCCGCGGAAAGAAATCGCGTCTCGCGCGTGACTTCCCACCCGCGAAGGAGGCCGCAAAGGGCGTGTGCGGGAGCGGTCAGGCGGGTGCCGGGCCTGCGGCGCCGTTCGCCGAGAAGCATGCCGGATAGCCGATCGTAGGACAGCGCGCCGGGGATGTATTCGCGGTCGGCGATGAAATCCTTGATCAGCAGATCGAGCATCCGCTCGGCGCCGTCGAGAAAGGTCGTATCGCCGGTTTCCTGCAGGGCCCACCAATCCAACAGCAAGCCATGATACGCGGCCTCGATCGGCACATGAAACCGCGGTGAAATTTTACCTGCCGGCGTGTCCAGAAAAATCGCTCCACGCGCCGGATTTGCTGTTGCGCGGACGCTGTAGGCAGCGCTCAGGGCGGCAGTCCGCGAAGCCCGGTCGCTGAGGGTCTCGTATAGGCGGGCGGCTCCGTAGTAGAAGGCGGGTGCGTTGAAGAAACTATGTTGAGCTAGCAACAGACGCAGCCGCATCATCCGCGCCGCCGCATCCTCGTAGAGGTCCCAGTCGCCGGTACGCTCGCCGGCAATGCGCAGCATCTCGATCCAATAGCCGGCTGTCCAACTGAGTTTATTCGTCGTCGCCCATGCGCCGATTGCCAGATCCGCGCCGGTCGGCCACGTCTCGCCGATTTCCGCGCGGATGGCGAGGATGCGAGCGGTCATTGTGTCGAGGAGCTTGTTGCGCTCGGCCTTGGCCCGTCTTGAGGCTCGTTGTGACTTCGGCGTGTGCTGAGCGGTTATTGTCATCACCACAACGAGAGCATAGGTTCAACGCGAATGAAAGACTTAGCGGTGATCAATCATGGTGGGTAAGTGGACCCCCGATAGCTGGCGCGAGAAGCCGGCCGATCAGATGCCGGTCTAAGCCGACCCCGAGGCGCTGGCCGCGGCCGAGAAGACCCTTGCCCAATCCCCGCCGCTGGTTTTCGCCGGCGAGGCGCGCGATCTGAAGGCGCAACTCGCCAAGGCCGCCGAAGGTAAGGCGTTCCTCCTGCAGGGCGGAGATTGCGCCGAGAGCTTCGCCGAATTCCACGCCGACAATATCCGCGATACCTTCAGGCTGATGCTGCAGATGACCGTCGTGCTGATGTACGCCGGCGGCCTGCCCGTGGTTAAGGTCGGGCGCATGGCCGGGCAGTTCGCCAAGCCGCGCTCGGCGCCCTTCGAGGAACAGGACGGCACCTCGCTGCCGAGCTATCGCGGCGATATCATCAACCGCATGGTCTTCGAGAAGAGCGGGCGGGAGCCCGATCCCAAGCGCATGGTGCGGGCCTACAACCAGTCGGCATCGACGCTCAACCTGTTGCGCGCTTTTGCCCTTGGCGGTTATGCCGACTTGCACTCGGTCCATCGTTGGACCAAGGATTTTGTCGCCGATAGCCCGGCCGGCGAGCGCTTCGCTGAACTCGCCGGGCGGATTACCGAGGCGCTGACCTTCATGGACGCCATCGGGCTGACCTCCGACAACGTCCCGCAGATCAAGGAAGCGAGCTTTTTCACTTCGCACGAAGCACTGCTGTTGCCCTACGAGCGGGCGCTGACCCGCCAGGATAGCGTGACCGGGCAGTGGTACGATTGCTCGGCCCACATGTTATGGATCGGCGATCGAACCCGCCAGCCGGATGGCGCCCATATCGAGTTCGCTCGCGGCATCCACAATCCGATCGGATTGAAATGCGGCCCTTCGCTCGATCCCGACGAACTTTTGCGGCTGATCGACATCCTCAATCCCGAGAACGAACCCGGCCGGCTGACCCTGATCGCGCGGATGGGCGCCGAACAGGTCGGCAAGGCCTTGCCGCTGATCGTCCGCGCCGTCGCCCGCGAGGGCAGAGCGGTGGTGTGGTCGTGCGATCCGATGCACGGCAACACGATCAAGTCGGCGACCGGCTACAAGACACGGCCCTTCGAGCGCATCCTGGCCGAAGTCCGCGGTTTCTTTGCTGTCCATGAGGCCGAAGGCACCCATGCCGGCGGGGTGCATTTCGAAATGACCGGTCAGAACGTCACCGAATGCACCGGCGGCGCCCAGGCGATCTCCGAGCACGACCTCGCTGCCCGATACCACACCCATTGCGACCCCAGGCTCAATGCCAGCCAGTCGCTGGAACGCGCCTTCTTGGTCGCTGAAGCGCTCAAATCGGCTCGCGCCGGCAGCGAGCGACGCATCGCGGCGGCGCAGTAGAGATCAAGCCCGCAAGAATCACCGAAACGAGCGAAAGCCATGACCAAACGCCAACGAGAAAACGGCCGCATGATCCCCGGCGAGGACGAGGTGGCGGCCTGGACCGATAAATATTTTTCGCGAACCAAGGACATCGTTGCCAAGTTCGGCGACCAGCGCGTGACCTATGCGGTCTTTATGCGCCGCCCTGTGATCTCGGCGCCAAAATTGATGATCGCCTGGCTGGAAGCGATCGCGAAGGCGCGCGGCGTTGAATTCGAGATCGAACTAAATTACGCCGAAGGAAGCTGGGTCGGCGCCGGCGAGCCGATCCTCTATATGACCGGCTCGTTCGAGCAACTCGTCGATCTCGAGACAATATTTTTGCAAAAATTGGGCGCGGCCTGCGTCGCCGCCTACAACGCCTTCACTATGTGCGTCGAATTGCCCAGTGCCGGCTTCCTGGCCTTCGATGCACGGCATTGCGCCGGCACCGAAATGGCGGAGATGATGGCCTACGCCGCCTCTGTCGGCTCGGCGCGGGCCAAGCGCAAGGCCAATGCGGTCGGCTTTGTCGGCAACGCAACCGACGCCACCGCGCACTATTTCGGGCGCCGAAAGGGACTCGGCACGATGCCCCACGCGCTGATCGGCTATGCCGGCTCGACTGAGCGCGCCGCCGAAATGTTCCACGAAGCGTTTCCGGACGAAGACCTGACAGTGCTGGTCGACTATTTTGGGCGGGAGATAAGCGACTCGCTCGTCGTCTGCAGGCGCTTTCCCGAACTCGCCGAGGCTGGCCGCCTCAGCATGCGCATCGATACCCCCGGCGGCCGCTACCTCGAAGGGCTCGACCCGCCGGGCTCCTACGCCGTGCTCGAACGCAACGCCCCGCAATCGATCCGCGGCTACCGCAACGAGGCCGAGCTGCGTTACCTGATCGGCAGCGGTGTTTCGGCGGCGGCCCTGTGGCTGATGCGCGAGAAGCTCGACGAGGCCGGCTTCGATAACGTCAAGATCGTCGCTTCCTCGGGATTCGGGCCGGAGAAATGCAAAGTCATGGCCATGGCCAAGGCGCCGATAGATGCTGTCGGCACCGGCTCCTTCCTGCCCGACGACTGGCACGAAACCTACGCGACCGCCGACATCGTCGCCTATGACGGCAAGCCGATGGTCAAGGTCGGCCGCGAGTTCCTGCTGCGCAAAAAACCAAGTGAGAAAAGTTGAATTGCTGCGGACGGCTAGCCTGTGGGCCGCTGTACTCTTGTGCCTCGCGGTCCTAGCCGCTCCGTCCGTCCTGGCCGAACTAAAACGAGCGGTCGAGCGCCAGTGCCGGGCGGCAACGGCGCCAGTCCGCTACGGCGCGATCTTGCGCCTACCAGCGAAGCTCAAGGCGGAGATCGCGGCATATTGCAAGGGCTGGGCCATGGCATGTTCGAAAGGTGGCGGTATCTCGCTGAGCGCGCTGCTGGTGCGGGTCTGCGAGAAAGCGAGCTGCTCCGGTGGCTGAACTGCGTCACCCTAGATCGACGTCATGAACGTCCGCGCCGCCTGCGGCGCTAAGGGTCGCCTTGGCCTTGCCGGCTTCGTCGGCCGATCGCACATGTATCCAGCAGATCACCCCGCCGTCGCTGATGCTTTGCTCATAGCGCTCGTGGTAGCGAGCATCTATGTAACGCGACATGACGTCGCTCACTGTCAGGTCGGCGGCGGTCGAAGCGCCCGAGGCTATTCCCACTGGTCCGCCGATCGCGAATGCGATGCCGGCGGCGCCGATCTCGCCGATGATGGCGATGGTCTCGGCGAGGAAGGCGATCGCTGCGTTCAGGCCACCGCGCACATCGAGGTCCTCGCGCGGCGTGTCCCCCCGCTCGGTCAGCCTCGCGGCGTCGGGAATCCGACCGAAGTGGTCCTCGACCGCCTTGTGGCCAGCGAGCACGCTGACCGAAGCGCGGTCGAAACCAGCGGCGAGCAAGGCTTCGAGCGCGCCGATGAAGGCGTCGGCATCGTGGAATATGCCGGCGATGTAGGGCCCGTTCCTGAGGTCTGAAGTGTTGGCAGCCATGGCCACGCGCCGCGTTCGGGGACGGAACTCTATAGACCATATGCGCGCAGGTCCCGACAAGCCCGGCGGCCGTGGGGCCGTGGGGCCGTCCCGCCGGTTTTTACCCCTCTCCGCCGCCGCCCCGAGCCTCGGCAAGCTCGGCTTCAAGCTCGGCGATGCGCGATTGCAGTTTCGCGAAGGCCGGCTCGATATCCTCCTCGGTAAAACGCGGCGTGATGTGCTGCGGGCAATTGGGATCCCAGCCTTCGATGGTGAAGACGAGGGCCCGTTCGGGCTTGGCCTTGTAGCTGGGATCGGCAAGCTTGGAGATGAGTTCAGGGTCGTCCTCGACCATCTTCGCCCGCCCCCAGATCTTGATCCGCTGGCGGTTCGCATAATCCATCAGGAACAGATGCGCCCGGTCGTTCTCAGTAAGATTGCCGAGGCTGATATACTGCTTGTTGCCGGAGAAATCGGCAAACCCCAACCTGCGCTCGTCGAGCACCTTGATGAAACCCTTGGGGCCCCCGCGGTGCTGGATATAGGGCTGGCCTTCGGCGCTGGCAGTGGCCAGGTAGGCGCTGTCGCGGGCGGCGATGAAAGCAGCGAGGTCGGGGGTCACCGTAGTCTGCCAGCCGCCCTTTTCCTCGACCCGCGCATATGCCTTGCGTGACCCCAGGCGACTTTGGGCCGCCTTGACGGCTTCGGTAAAGCCGACATGGGGGCTTGCCGTAGGAGTTGGCGTAGCGCCCATTTATGAGGTCTCCTCTATTGCAGGTTCGAAGAAGCGCGCGCAATCGCTGTCCTCGGCAGGCCTGCCGCCCCAAGCCTCGTAGCAGCGTAGCAGATCGTTGAGCGCCTCGGCGTCACCGCCGGAATTCTGTATGAGATCCCTGATTGTTTGGTCGTCCATCTTCTCCTCCTCATTCGGGTTGGGTCAAAGGGGTTTTTGGTCGGGGTCTGCTGGTCTTAGGCCGCGTTCGCCGCGTTGTGCCGGTCGGCCACCCGCTTGCCCGTCTGGCTGACCAGGGTAAAGCGTGATGGCGCCGCGAAGCCCGATACCGCCGCGCGGTTCTGCCGGCCGGCCCGGCGCGCCCGCAATCGCCTGGCGTGCCGCGCGAGGAGCGCATCGCGCTTGCTGAGTTGAGACTTGATGGCGCTCTCCCAATGGCCGCGTTCGAGCGAAGAGCCCATACTGAGGCCAGAAGCGAAGGCCACGGCGAGGGTTGCGAGAATGAGCATCCACATTATTCGTCTCCATTTGAAGGCGTGCCACAAACTGGCAAGCTATCGCTACGCCTGAGCGACATTTAATAGATAGACAGGTCTGTCTTGAAAATCAAGTGGGCTGGTTAATTTTGTCTAAAATCTTCTCAATGCGCGAGTAGGGCGCTGTCGGTATGGATTAATATATCGTTAAGAGCGTGGGATCCGACATCGACCCATCATGGGCTAGACATAGAGACGGTGTGTTCTATATACAGACAGGTTAGTCCAATGGGACGGAGGGGACGGTATGGCATCGCTAAGGCGCGAGCGACTTGTCGATACGGCGACGGAGCTGTTCTACAAGCATGGCTACCACGCCACCGGCATCGATCGAATTCTGGCCGAGGCTGGCGTCGCCAAGATGACGCTCTACAAGCATTTCCGATCGAAGGACGAATTGATCCTAGCTGTCCTGCGACGCCGCGACGAGACATTCCGCAACTGGATGATGCGCGAGATCGAGAAGCGGGCGGTAAGCCCGCGCGAAAGACTGCTCGCTCTGTTCGATGTCCTACAGGAGTGGTTTCGCAAGAACGATTTTCGCGGCTGCATGTTCATCAATGCCAGTGCCGAATACGGCGCCCCGGATAGCGCCATCCTTGCCGCCGCCTGCGAGCACAAGCGTTTGCTGAGCGCCTATATCGAGCAGCTCGCCCGTGACGCCGGTGCAGCCGACCCCGCGGAGCTGGCCTCCGGGCTGACGCTGCTGGCAGACGGCGCTACGGTTGCCGCCCAGCTCAACTGCGACTGCGGCCCGGCCGAGAATGCCAAGCGCGCCGGCGCAACGCTCATCGCCGCTGCCGTCCCGGTCAACTAGAAGGGCGCCGTTTTGAAGGACGAGCTGGGCCTTTATTCCGCCGCCGCTATCGGCACGGCTCGAGTGACCTGGCCGTGCAGGACTTCGTTGCCCGGCTCGGGGTTCGGCGGGATGTTGCGGGCCATGACCAGCGAGATCGCCGCCAGGACCGCACCGGTGGCGAAGACCGCCGGTGGCGAGACCAGCCACAGGAGCCCGTAGAGCGCCGGCAGGAAAACCGCGACGATGTGGCTGATGCTGAAGGAGATGCCGGCCGTCGGTGCTATATCGGCGGGATCGGCGATCTTCTGGAAATAGGTCTTCACCGCGATCGCCATGGCGAAGAACAGGTGATCGACGACGTAGAGGCCGGCGGCCACGGTGGCGTTCTCGACGATAGCGTAGCCGGCGAAAACCACGATCAGCCCGGCATACTCAACCGTCAGCGCCCGGCGCTCGCCCCAGCGCCCGATCAGTTTGCCGATCCAGGGCGCGGCGAAGATGTTCACGACGCCGTTGATAAAGAAAAGTATGGTGATCTCACCGACCCCGTAGCCGAACTTCTCGACCATCAGGAAACCGGCGAAAACGATGAAGATCTGCCGCCTGGCCCCTTGCATGAAGACCAGCGCGTAATAGAGCCAATAGCGCTTCCTGAAGATCAGCTTCTTGGTCTGCTCAACGGGCTGCTCGAACCGCGGAAAGGCCAGCCAAGCAATAAGCGCGATAGCCGCGGTGCCGCCACCGCCGAGCAGGTAGACCCAACGATAGTCCAGCCCCAGCACGTCGTAGGCGAGGTAGATCATGGAGTAGCAGATCAGCCCGGCGAAGGAGCCCACTGCGATCAGCCGCCCGAACGTATGAGCAGCGTGCTTCTTGTCGATCCATTGCAGGGCCAGGCTCTGCTGCAGGGTCTCGTAATAGTGAAAGCCAACCGACATAACGACGGTCGTGATGTAGAGCCCCAGGATGGTCGGGAAGAAACCGGTCATCGCCGTGCCCACCCCCATGCAGACGAGGGCCAGCAGGGCCAAGCTCTGCTCGCGCACCAGCAGCAGTACGAAGATGACCGAAAAGGCGAGAAAACCGGGCACCTCGCGCAGGCTCTGCAGCACGCCCATCTCGGCGCCGGAGAAGGCTGCCCGCTCGATGGCGAAGTTGTTGATCAGCGCGTTCCAGGTGGCGAACGACAGCGGCACGCCCATGGCCATCAGCAGCAACAGGATTTCCGGCCGCTGCCAGCTTTTTCTTTTTCCGCCGGTTTCGTTCACGGGCGCACCTGTCCGCCAAATTCGTCGATTGTGTGAAGTTCCATTGGGTCGGCGGTTACGATTTAAGGATGGATCGCCTGACATTCTGTCGCTATAATGCCAATTAATGTCGCAAAAGAGCCAAACAGGCGCATCGCGCCAGCAATCTTTGCTCGCTGACGGTTTCCGGCGGCCCCATCCTGCTGGTGCCGAGCGGCCGCTCGTTGCTTTCCGGCGTGACCTTGGCGATGGCACGCTCGTTCCGTGGCACAAACATGCGCATGCTCAGTTGATTTACGGCGCGAGTGGGCTGATGCGTATCGAAAGTAGCGCGGGGGCGTGGGTCGTGCCGCCGACACGGGCGGTATGGATCCCGGCTGGCATCGATCATCAGGTAACTTGCGTCGGCCAGGTGGCAATGCAGGTGGTCTACGTGCTGCCCGAGTCAGCGCCGTGGCTGCCCGAGGATTGCCAGGTGATGACCGTCTCGCCGTTGTTGCGCGAACTCGTTGCAGCGGCGATGGAGCTTGAGGCGGGTTACGACCTCGACGGGCCAGAAGCGCGGTTGGTCGCGGTGCTGATCGACTGCCTGCGCGCCCGCCCCGTCGAGGAGCTGCACCTGCCGATGCCTGAAGACAAACGCTTGCGCGTAGTAACCCAAAGCCTCATCGCCGATCCGGGCAATCCGCGCACCCTCGCCGAATTCGCCAACGAAGCCGGGGCCAGTGCGCGAACGCTTGCCCGCGGATTCGTTGCCGAAACCGGCCTCAGTTTCGGCGTCTGGCGCCAGCAGCTACGCTTGCACGAAGCCCTCGCAAGGCTTGCCTCGGGCGAGCCTGTCACCTCGGTCGCCTTCGAGGTCGGTTATGACAGCCCTTCGGCATTCATCGCCATGTTCCGTAAAACCCTCGGCGAAACGCCGGGTCGCTATCTGGGGCGGGGATGAAGAGGCGACGTTTGCCGCCAGCGTTGCGTGGATAGACATCCAATCAGCAATAACCATTCGCGCGTGCTCGCCAATATGGCTAACCTCTTCGACCGATTCCTTGGGGAGGAGGAAACCAATTTCAAATATAGAACGGCCCGGCGGCTGTCTGTGCGGGGCGGTCCGCTTCAAAGCGGTGGGCGAGCCTGAGCGGGTCGGGCTTTGTCACTGCGCGACCTGCCGCAAGAACACCGGCGGTCCGTACCTCGCATTCGCTGTCTTTGAGGTCGGGCGCGTCACTATCGAGGGTGCGTTGAAAGCTCACCGCGCGCCGACGATCGACCGCCGCTTCTGTCCCCAATGCGGCACGCTGATCTGCCTTGCCGAAGAAGGAGTGGACGAGATCGATCTTATGCTCGGCACTTTCGACGAGCCGCCGCCCTTCACGCCCCAATACGAGCTTTGGGTCAGTCATCGCCAGGACTGGTTAGGTGCGGTTCCCGCCGCCCGCCAGTACGCCGGCAACCGCGACGATGGGGCTATTGAAGGCTAGGCAAGGGATGCCGTCGGCCGCCCCTTGATCCATCCGATTTCGTTCTAACCTCTAGTTCGTCAGCGTCGCCGGCAGCCGAGGGCGCGAAAATGGGCCCGATCCGATCGATGACCGACAAACTCCGAATCGCAATTGCCCAACTCAACCCAGTGGTCGGCGATATCGCCGGCAATCTGAACCTGGTGCTCCAAGCGCGTGAAGAGGCCGCGCGCCGGGGAGCCGACCTCGTCATCGCCAGCGAACTTGTCATCTCCGGCTACCCGCCTGAGGATCTGGTCCTCAAGCCGTTCTTCCAGGACCGCATCGAGGCGGCGGTCGGCTCGCTGGCCAAGGCGACCGACGACGGCGGCCCGGGACTCTTGATCGGCGCGCCGTGGCGGGAGGGCACGCGCCTGCACAATGCCGGCCTCCTGCTTGATCGCGGTGAAATCGTCGCCAGCCGCCTCAAGCACCACCTGCCCAACTACGGCGTCTTCGACGAGCGGCGCGTTTTCGATAGTGGTCCCATGCCGGGACCGATTGATTTTCGCGGTGTCCGCCTCGGCGTCATGATTTGCGAGGATATGTGGTTCGAGGACGTTGCCGAATGCCTCGGCGAATCGGGAGCCGAGATTCTGGTCTGCCTCAACGGCTCGCCCTTCGAGCAGGACAAGCCTGACGAGCGGATCAACCTCGCCGTTGCACGGGTCACCGAGACCAGTCTGCCGCTGATCTATGTCAACCAGGTCGGCGGTCAGGACGAGCTGGTCTTCGACGGGGCTTCCTTCATAATCGATAGCAAGCGCAAGCTGTGCTTACAGGCTCCGACTTACCGGTCCTATCTCGGCGTTAGCGACTGGCGGCGGGAAATGGGCGTCTGGGTCTGCGCTACCAGCGAAATCGAAAAGCCGCCCGAGGGCCAGGAGGCGGTCTACCGGGCGATGATGCTGGGGCTGCACGATTATGTCGAAAAGAATGGTTTTCCCGGCATCATCCTCGGCATGTCGGGGGGCATCGATTCGGCTCTCAGCGCTGGCGTTGCGGTCGACGCACTTGGCGCCGAGCGGGTACATCTGGTGATGATGCCCTCACCCTATACCTCAGCCGACAGCCTCGAGGACGCGGCCGAGGCAGCCAAGCTCCTCGGCGCCCGTCTCGATACGGTGGCGATCGAACCGGCGATGGCGGCTTTCGAAGGGATGCTGCGGCCGCTCTTCGATGGGCGAAAGGCGGACACGACCGAGGAAAATATCCAGGCGCGCACCCGCGGCATTACCCTGATGGCGATCTCCAACAAGTTCGGCTACATGGTGCTCTCGACCGGCAACAAGTCGGAGATGTCGGTCGGCTACGCGACGC
>JAPULJ010000088.1 GCA_027295145.1 Alphaproteobacteria bacterium
CGAGACCGGGCTTGCCGGCGACGATGTTCTGGACGTACCGGCCCCACGCATCGAGAGCCTGGCGCTTCTCATCGTCGTAGCTATGCCGGTCATAGACGTGTGTGACGCCACTCTCGGCGTGGTTCAGTATTTTGGCCACCACGAGGCGCGCGAACCCCATACCAGTCAATCTCGTAGCACCGGTTCGCCGCATGTCGTGGGGCCTAAAGTCCGAGACCTCTGAGGCCTTGCGCACGCGACGTACCGCCCGGCCAAGGCTGGTAATGTATTGATCTGGATTCCTCTGGCTGGGGAACACCAGACCAGATGCATGGCGATACTGTCTCAGGTTCTCGAACACTTTCTGCGCTTGAGGCGATAGGGGAACCCGGTGGCTAAGGGCCTTGCCGAGTTGTTTTTTGGTCCGCTCGGCGGGGATCGTCCACCAGTCGCCGTCGATCTCATCCCAAACCATTTGGGCGAGTTCGGCTCCCCGCTGGAGGGTGAGCAGTCGCAGTTTGAAAAGACCCTCAAGGATTGGCCCTTCGGCCTCGAATGCCTTCCAGAGTGCCCTGACTTCCTTGTCGTCGAGAACGCGGTCGCGGGACTGCTCAGGTGACCTTGGTATTTGCGAGCACGGGTTCGCGTCCACGATGTCGCGGCTGATGGCAAACGCAAACATCTTGTGAATGAGCGCGCTCACGCGGTTTGCCATGACCGGCGTACCGCGATCCACAATGGCGTCGAGCAGGGCGATAACGTCTCGGCGTCGAATGCCCACGACCGACAGGTCACCCCACTTGGGTAGCAGTTCTACTTTGATAGCGCGTTCGTCCTCTCGCGCGCTGCTCCTTTTCTTGTGCTTGTAGGCGTGCCGCTTGAGGTAAAGCTCGGCCAGTTCGCGGAATGTCGATCCCAATTTCTCCTGACGCCGCTCCTGGACGGGATCGCCACCCTTGATGACATCTACCAGCTTTTCCTTGGCAAGCTTACGGGCCTGGTCGAGCGTCAACGCTCCATATCCCCCAAGAACCAAAAGGCGCTTTTTGCCTTCGGTTCGGTAGGAGAGTACGAACGACTTATTGTTCGTGGGGTAGACCCGCAAGCCCAATCCCCTTGGATCATCGTCCCAAAGTACTTGTCGGCTTTGCCCGTTGTCCCTGTACCGGGCAGCGTCGATGGCGCGTTTCGTGAGATGCATTGCCAGCCCCTACGCTTGGCCAGGCCCCACACCCAGCCTCAAGTCACCAAATCGAGTCACCACGCGTCACCGCATTCGGCGGGGTGGTGGTCGTAAACGGTGCGCCATAAATATAGGAAAACACGCAACAAATAGCAATAGGTGGTACGGTATGCGCCAAGGGAATTTGATCCAAGCACAAATTCCCAAGCCGCCGGCAGAGCCACCCCCGGAACCAATCCCCGGCGTTCCTCCGATTCCACTTCCCGACAATCCGCCGCCACCGCCACCGACGGAACCTCCTCCGCCGAATTAAGCATCGTCGTCAGACAATCTCTGATACGAAACCGGTGAATTCCATGTCAAAACACGAAGCGAAATTTCAAGTAGGGCAAATAGTTCATCACAAGTTGTTTGATTACATCGGGGTCGTTTTCGATGTCGATCCGAGCTTTGAGGGGACAGATGACTGGTACGAGCAAGTCGCTCGCTCACGCCCCCCGAAGGACAAACCCTGGTATCACGTGCTGGTGGATGAAGCGGCTCATACCACCTATGTCGCTGAGCAGAACCTAAAGCCCGCGGAAGCACCACAGAAAATCGTACACCCGTTTGCCGATAGGCTGTTTAGTGAGTTCGATGGAGAGAAATATAAATTACGTCAGCAGGCTCATTAGCCCTTTCCTGTGCCGCTCCAATTTCAAGTAAAGTCCGACCAGCCTGGATTTCAAAAGAGCATATTGATCGGGATTATCGGACGACCGGGATTTGCATTATTTCGAGCTTTTAATCCCGGTCCTAATGGCCGCAGTTGGCTATTAACGGACTCAATGTCTGCGCCGGTACGATGGCCGCATACGGACGATAGGCCGGCAACGCGCCCGCTTCGTGCCATCAGTGCGTTAATACTCAAACTGAGACACTGCCCAAACACCAGTGGGCTGAACTAACTGCATTCCGACTGGCGCCTCTGCGAGCCCAATCACATCCCCGCGAAGCGGGCGAGGTGGAAATCGGCGTTGCCGAACAGAGCGTCGATCATCGATAGGCGCTTGAAGTAGTGGCCGACCGGCAGCTCGTCGGTCATGCCCATGCCGCCGTGCAGTTGAACCGCCTGCTGGCCGACGAATTTGCCCGCCTTACCGCTCTGCGCCTTGACGGCGGCGGCGGTGCGGGCGATCGCCGCCGGGGCGCCGTTATCGAGGGTGGCACAGGCGCGGAATGTCAGCGCTTGCGCCATCTGGTGTTCGTTGAACATCTCGACGAGGCGGTGCTGGAGGACCTGGAACTTGCTGAGGGGCACGCCGAACTGCTTGCGGGTTTTCAGATAGTCCTGCGTCTGTTCGACCAGCGCTGCCATCGCGCCGACAGCCTCGGCGGCGAGCGCCACCCGGGCGCGGTCGATCACCGCTTCGATTGCCGGCAGGCCAGCGCCCTCTTTGCCAACCATCGCCTCGCCGGCAACGGAAACGCCTTCGAGCAGCACCTCGCCGGCGCGCTGGCCGTCGTTGGTGGCGTAGCTCCGAATAGTGACGCCTTTTGATGCCGAATCGATGATGAAGATACTGATCCCCTTCTCGTCACGCTGGCCGCCGGCGGTGCGCGCCGAGACCAGCAACTTGTCGGCCGCGCCGGCGTGCCAGACCACGGCCTTGTGCCCGTCGAGCACGTAGCCGCCGCCCTTCTCGTCCTTCTTCGCAATGCTGGCCACGTCGTTCAGATCGAAGCGCGCCTGGGGCTCGCCGTGGGCCAAAGCTAACAGCATATTGCCGCCGGCAACGGCGGGAAGAATTTCGCCCTTCTGCGCCTCGCTACCGGAAGCGGCGATGAGGCCGGCGCCGAGCACGATCGTCGCCAGGTAGGGTTCGAGGACCAGGCCGCGGCCGAAGGCTTCCATCAGCACCGCCATCTCCGTCGCCCCGCCGCCGAGACCGCCATGGGCTTCGGGCAGGGGCATGGCCAACCAGCCTAAGTCGGCGAAAGTCGCCCAATGGGCGCGGCTGAAACCGTCATCCGAGTCCGCCAGCGCACAGCGCCGCTCGAATTCGTATTCGTTGCGAACGAAACGCAAGGCGCTGTCGCGTAAGAGGTTTTGTTCTTCGGTAAGGGTGGTGTCCATCTTCGTGTGCTGTTCCGTTCCTACTTATCCAGTATTCCCCTCACTCCGGCCTCCCTACAGTCCCAGCACCATCTTGGCGATGATGTTCTTCTGGATCTCGTTCGAGCCGCCGTAGATCGAAGCCTTGCGCCAGTTGAAATAGGTCGGCGCCAGTGGCATGGCGTAATCGGGGCCGATCGGCGCCTCGTTCCAGCCCGGCTCGAAGGCCTCGGGAACGTATGGGGCGGCGTAGGGGCCGATGGCCTCGAAAAGAAGCTCGGTCAGGCCCTGTTGAATTTCGGTTCCCTTGATCTTCAGGAGCGAGGAGCCGGGCCCCGGCGGATTGCCGCGCGCTTCCTCGGCGAGGGTTTCCAGGACCACCGATTCGAGCGCCAGCAAGTCGATCTCGATGCCGGCAATACGCTCAGAGAAACGCCGATCTTCGGTCAATGGCCGGCCGCCGGACAGCTCAGCGCCGGCGATTTCCTTTAGTTTCGCGAGCTGCTTCTTGGAGCGCCCGACGGCGGCGATCCCGGTGCGCTCGTGACCGAGCAGAAATTTCGCGCAAGTCCAGCCCTTGTTTTCCTCACCGATCAGGTTGGCTTTGGGCACCCGCACGTCGGTGAGGAAGACCTCGTTGACTTCCGCCCCACCGTCGAAGGTGCGGATCGGGTTGACCGAAATGCCCGGCGAATTCATATCGATCAGCAGGAACGAGATGCCCACCTGCGGTTTGCCCTCGGTTGAAGTGCGCACAAGCGTGAACATCAAATCGGCGTACTGGGCGTAGGTCGTCCAGGTCTTCTGGCCGTTGACGATGTAGTCCTCGCCGTCGGCGATGGCGCGGGTCTTGAGCGAGGCCAAATCGGAGCCGGCACCGGGCTCGGAATAGCCCTGGCACCACCAATCTTCCGAACTCAGGATGCGCGGCAAATAGTGGGCCTTCTGCGCCTCGTTGCCAAAGGCCATGATGACCGGGGCGACCATGTGCTAACCGAAGGGGATCAGCATCGGCGTCGAGCCGGCGGCCAGTTCCTCGTCGAAGATGTGGCGCTGCATCGGCGTCCAGCCGGTGCCGCCATGCTCCTTCGGCCAGTTGGGGGCGATCCAGCCCTTTTCGAAGAGGATCTTCTGCCAGCGCACAAAGTCCTCCTTGGCCAGCTTGACCCCCTTTTCGATATTGCGCTTGATCTCCGGCGGTAGCTTCTTGGCGATAAAGGCGCGGACCTCATCTCGAAACGCCGCGTCTTCCGTGCTCAGATTCATTTCCATGATCTCGTTCCTTTCCCCCGACCGGTCGCCCCTGCACCTAGCACGATTCCGCCGGCACTAGAAAGTCACACGGCACTCTCAGGACAACCGGCATACCACCAGAATCGCCGGAAATAGGTGTAATCTGGATCCTACGGAAGATGTTAGGTAGCAGCAAAATTCTTCAATCATTCCACGATTAAATGACTTTGAGGTATCCGCAATATCTCCAACTTTTTCGTGAAATACCTATATGCACTCATATAGAGAATCACTTGACGGAAGATGTAGAAAAAGAAGTCAAGTGGTACCAAGTATTTAGATCATTATGTACCATTATCTAGGCAGAAGTGTGCGAATTATACAACATTTCGACCTCAGAATCGTAGGTTATATTCTAGGAATTATTAGGTTGTAATCTTGGGCAATTAAATTACAATTAGCACTTGTATGGTTGAATATCTCATCAAAGAAACATCAAGGGGGGATTCAATGAAACGTAGTTTTATTGCATTCGGATTTGCCATTTCGACTGCCTTGGCAGGTCTTCATGCTCACGAAGCCACGGCGGGTGAAGGTTTTTACGCCGGCGTCCATGGCGGCGCGAATTGGCTATCACCGTTTGAAGTAGATCTAACTTCTTCCGTCCTCACAGGAAATCTGGAAACAAAAAATAGCACCGGCTACGCTGTCGGCGGCAGTGCAGGATATGAATGGAAAAGCGGCTTCCGAATCGAGGGCGAACTGACCCACCGCAGCAATTCCATCAACAGCTTCACTGCATCGGTGACGGTTGCCGGGCTTACGGGATCCGGGTCGTCAGACGCCGAAGGCACCATCAGCTCCTTGGCTTTCATGGTCAACGGCTACTACGGAACCGACATCATGGAAAATCTCAGCTTGTATGCAGGTGGCGGAGTTGGTGGTGCAAGAGTGAAGGTTGATGGCTTCCAAGCCGTCGGCGCCACTTCCTCAATCAGCGACAGTAAAACCGTGTTTGCCTTCCAGGCAATCGCCGGAACGGCTTACATGCTCAGCTCCAATGTTTCAGTGGGCGTGGAATATCGTTTTTTCGGCACCCTAGGCACTGAGTACAGCAGCACACTATCTGGTATCAATTACACCGTGTCTACCAAAGGTCTGCGCAATCACAGCGTCATGGTCAATCTGAAATACTATTTCGGTTCCATCAATTAACTCAAAACCTGTCGTAACCTGGTCATTCGGCCGGCGCCGTTTTTCGGCGTCGGCTGTTTTCTTTTGCGTGTAATCATCGAATGGACAGTTTCGTGAGGCGGGTCAGGGCGCTATCATCCGCATACTCATTCCAATTAAAAGCCGAGCGCCATGAAGCAGTATAAAAATATCTTCGATCTGACCGGCAAGGTCGCCCTTATCACCGGCTCGACCAAGGGGATCGGCCGGGCTATCGCCGAGGCCTTGGCCGCCCACGGCGCCAAGGTCGTGATCTCCTCGCGCA
>JAPULJ010000089.1 GCA_027295145.1 Alphaproteobacteria bacterium
GTTGGATCGAGGTTGGTTTCCGTCGTCAGCGGGTTGGATCTGATTCCGGCTGCCATCGCAGGGCTCGGCGCAGCGCCGCATCCACTGTGAAGTACAGGGCGACAGCGATCAGCATGAGGGTGAGCAGGGCGGCAAACATCAAGGCGGTCTGCGTACGCGCGTTCGCCTGCAGCATCATATGACCGAGGCCGACGCTCGAGCCGACCCATTCTCCGACGACCGCGCCGATCGGGGCGACCGCCGTGGCGACGCGCAAACCCGAAGCCAGTGATGGCAGCGCCGCTGGCACACGGATATGCCGTAATACCGACCAGCGAGAGCCGCCCATGACCCGGGCAAGATCGAGCCAACCGGGTTCGGTGCGTCTAAGCCCGTCGTAGAACGCTGCGGTTACAGGGAAAAAAATAATCATGGTTGCCATCACGATTTTCGATTCAATCCCGTAGCCGAACCAAATGACGAGGATCGGGGCGATTGCGAAGACCGGTATTGCCTGGCTGATCACCAGCACCGGCAAGAGCCACCGGCGGGCCGGAGAGAAGTAAGCCATGGCAAGGGAGGTCGTGCAGCCTAGGGCGACACCGGCCGCGAGCCCGCCCAAAATTTCGATCAGGGTAAACTGGGCCTGATACATGATTTCCATGAAATTCTCGCCCCAAGCGACGAACACCATACCGGGTCCGGGCAGGATGAAATGGGGCAGCTCGAACAAGCTGACGACACCTTGCCAAATCACAATGAGCCCGGCGAAAATGATAGCCGGTCGCAGCCAGGTCACGCTGCCTCTTTGGCTGCCGCGAGCCGGACTAAAAGCTCGGCGTACTGCCGCTGAATTGCCGGGTCGGCTACATCTCGCGGCGGCCTGCCTGCTGGCGAAAGCGCTTCGTCGAGAACAGCCGGCCGACCCGACATGACATGAATACGGCGGCCCAGGCGCAGAGCTTCGAGCGGATCGTGAGTGACCAACAACACGGTCCGCGCGTCCAGCAGTTCGACAGCGAGCTCCTGGTGGCGGTGGCGGGTGATCGCATCGAGGGCGGAGAATGGCTCGTCCATCAACACGACTTGGCGGTCTTCCATTAGTGTCCGCGCCAGCGCAACCCGCTGGCGCTGACCGCTCGATAGAGTTGCCGGAAGCGCCCGTTCTTTGCCTCTCAATCCAACGCGACTTAACAATTCGTGCGCTTTGGTATTTGTGCTTTGCCTATTTCCACTGCGCCGCAAGCGCTCGCCAAGCACCACATTTTGGAGTGCGGTGAGCCACGGCAACAATAGATCCTGCTGGGCCATAAAGGCCGAGCGGCCGGCCAATGGCGCGCCGTCCGTACAGCTAATGTGGCTTCCTTCCCATGGCTCGACCAAGCCGGCAATAAGGCGCAACAGGCTTGTCTTACCGACGCCACTTGGGCCAAGGACGCAAGTCCAGCCGCCGGCCTCAAGCGAGAAGTCGAGGTCGGCGAACAGGGGCACACCGTCATACTCCAGGCGTGCCGCGTGGATGCTGACACCGAGCGATTCTTGGGCGTGTAGTCGTGCCATGAGGTCACACGTCCCTTCGCCGGAATTACCCGGAGCAGGTTCGAGGGGTCGTCCCGCGTGGCGGAACCTCTCAGCCGGCGAACCGGCTCCCCCTGGTGAACGTGAAGCAATATGCGTCGGCCAATCGGGCTTGGCAAGGGCGCCGGTAGGGCCCGACCCAGTAGGGTGTGAGCGACCAAGGCTCGGACGGTGCGATGCCAGAGAGGAATCGTCGTCGTTGATTTAGCCGCTCAGGTTGCTTATCACCGGGAGTTCTCTGGTCCTCCCACCAACGCGCGCATCTTGGCGAAATCGAAACGATCAAGCCGGCCTAAATCCGGAACGTCACGGTCAACCGCACTGGTTGCCACCACGCGCGTGGTGCTGTTTGGCGTCGCCTTCACCGGCGGCTGGACGATCATGATGCTGGAAATACTGGGCGGGCGGGTTTTGGCGCCAGTATTCGGTTATTCGGTATACCAGTGGGGGGCGCTGATCGGCGTCGTGATGACCGCGCTCGCTTTCGGCTATTATCTCGGCGGGAAGATCGGCGATCGGCCTTGGTCTTCACGGTTTTTACTATTTGCCCTCATCGTCTCGGCAATCTTCGTCCTCATCGTGCCGCGCTTTGCGGACCAGTTCATGCCGGCGATGCGATCGTTCGGACCGGCTTGGGGCGCTGTGTTCGGAACTGTCGTCCTGCTCGGTGTTCCATCGGTTTTGTTGGCAACAATTTCACCGATCGTCATACGGCTTACTGCCAGCAGCCTTATCGCCAAAAGCGCTGGCCGGGTTTACGCGGTATCGACAGTGGGTAGCATCGGCGGGACATTCTTCACGGCGTTCTATGCGATACCTGATCTGGGAACGCGGTTGAGCCACTATGTCGCCGGTGGGCTCTTGATGCTTGCCGTGATCGCGATGGCCGTAGTGTCGCGGCAAGCTCGGCCAGCTTTCGCCGCCATCGTGATCCTCGGTCTTGGCTATCCTTTGGCGCAGAAACCGCAAGCCGGAGAAATCTATCGCGCCGAATCGGTCCACAACATCATCCGCGTTGTCGATACGCCTTACAACCGGCACCTATTTCTCAACTACACGCTCGGCGCTCAGACAACGATGTCGAAGACCAGATTGCTGACCGGCGCCTACTACGATTTCTACTTGATCGGTCCGCACATAAACAAAGCCAAGAAAGTTTTGTTTCTGGGGGTTGCCGGTGGAACCGCGCTTCTGCAATTGGTCAGCGTTTACCCAAAAATTGAAGTCACCGGCGTTGAACTTGACCCGGCGGTTATTGAAGTCGCGAAGAAATATTTCGGGTTGGCGAAGGCGCCGCGGATCGAACTCATCGCCGATGATGCACGCTGGTACCTCGCCACCAAGACTGAGAAATACGATATCATCGCCATCGACCTCTTCGTCACCGGCCACATTCCTTTCTTCACCACGACCGTCGAATTCTTTCAACTCGCCCGCGACCGGCTGACGGATAACGGGATCATTATCATGAACGTTCTCTCCGCATCGGGATCGGGCGAATTGCTGGGTCCGCTCGTTCGCACGGTGCGGAAGGTTTTTCCAAGCACCTTCCTAGTCAGTCACGGTAATTTCATGCTGGTGGCAACTAAACAGCCCACGAGCCTCTCGAATATGCGCGGGTTCATGGACAGGCGAGGTCGGACAGAGGAACTCGAGCAGGTCCTCGCTCGCGCGCGAAGGACGCTAAGGGCGACATCGGCAGATCGGAAATGGCCGATCTTCACCGACGATAAAAACGACGTCGAATTTCGGACTTTCAGTACCTTTTTTGGTCGATAGGAAGGCGCCATTAGCGCCCGAACACGATCACGAGCGTTTGCCGTAGAGAACTTTCGGCAGTTTCTCCCAGTCCTTACCCGCGGCCAAAAGGCATGTCGGGCCGCTCGGCAGGGTGATGATCAATGTCCAAGTCTTACCTTCCTTGGCGATGAATAATTCGACGACACCGCCATTGTTGGCGACACCAAGCGCGATCGAGCGCTCCTGATAGTTTTTGGCCAGATGTTGCATGATCGCTTTGCGGGAGTGGCAGGCTGGGCGGCCAGCAGGGCTGGTGCCGCCGTGGCCGGCGAAGGCCGGCATGGCCATCAGGGTGACGAATGCAGCGGCGATCAAGAGCCGCATATCAAGCTCCTAGCGCAAGTGTTCACCGGGGCCTTATAGCCCTTCCTAAAAGATTAACGCTGGCACTCTAAGAATTGGTTAATGGACTGTAGTGAGCTTGGCCGCAGTGATTCGCTGCAGGCATTGATCCAGCAGGCGGGCTGCGATCCCTGGTTTTCGCATATTCAATCCTCCTTACAGGGCGCAATTAACGCTTGACGACCGGCACGTAGAAATAAGCATTTTCGGAAGCGATCGTGATATCGCAGGCGAGCGAGAGGGCGACGCCAGCGTCAATGGAGGACTTGCCAACGTGACTGTGACTGATGCTGAGACCCAAGGACCACATCTTTCCAATCGGCCGATGGACATGCCGTCATATGAGTTGTCGCCGGACCAGCAGGAAATCCTCGATCAGGTCGATCGCTTCGCGAAGGACGTACTGCATCCGCTCAGCCGGCGTATGGACGATGAAGAATGGTGGCCCGACGAGATATTCCCCAGACTCGGCGAGATGGGTTATCTGGGCGTCACTGTGCCCGAGGAATTTGGTGGCGTCGGTCTGGACTTGATGACCAGCGGCGTTATCGCGCAAGGTCTGGCACGCTGGAATCATGCGATATCGCTCTCCTGGGTCGCTCATGAGAATCTGTGCCTCAACAATATCTACCGTAATGCCAACGACCGACAGCGCAGGAAGTACCTGCCTGGCCTGTGTAGTGGCCAGAAGGTGGGGGCTCTCGGTCTGACAGAGCCTGGTGCGGGGTCGGATGCGCTCGGCTCGATGCGCACGACAGCACGCCGAGAGGGAGAGTTCTACATCCTGAACGGCACGAAGATATTCATCACCAACGGGACGATCGCCGACACCCTTCTGATCTACGCCAAGACCGACAAGGAGGCCGGCGCCAAGGGCATTTCCGCCTTTATCGTGGAAAAGGGCACTCGCGGCTTCTCGATCGCCCAAAAATTGGTCAAAATGGGATTTCGCGGCAGCCCGACCGCCGAGTTGGTGTTCGACGAATGCAAAGTGCCGTTAGAGAACCTGATTGGTGGAGAGAATAAGGGTGTTTCAGTCGTGATGAGCGGGCTCGATCTTGAGCGCTCGATGATCTCGCCAATCTGTCTCGGCATCGCCGAGCGCGCGTTGGAACTCTCTATCGAATATGCCAAAGTGCGAGAGCAGTTCGGCCGGCCGATCGCGAGCTTTCAGATGATTCAATCCAAGCTCGCGGACATGTATGTCTGGATCGAGACTATGCGCGCAATGACTTACCGAGTGCTGGCGGCTGCCAACGATCTGGAGATTGGTGGCGGTGGACGTGGTGAGATCCATGCTCTGAGCGCAGCATCGGTCATGTACACGGCGGAGACGTTGAATAAGGTATTGAACGAGGCAGTCCAAATTCACGGCGGTACAGGTTATATCTGGGAGTCGGAGATCAACCGCCTTTACCGCTCGATAAAACTACTGGAAATTGGCGCGGGAACCACTGAGGTGCGCAAGATCATCATCGCCGATCAGCTCTTACGAGACTAAAACAATGACAGACGACCCGAAGACCGAAGGGCCTGGGGAGGACAATCCCTTTAGGCTAAGAGATGACGAGTTGGCGTCACGGCCAACCATCTTCGCGTCCGATTTACTGGACGGTCAAGTCGTCCTGGTTTCGGGAGGGGCAAGCGGCATCGGGCGGGCGACAGCGTGGCTCGCCGCGCGCCTCGGTGCCAAAATCGTGGTTGCCGGGCGGACCGAGGAAAAGCTGAAGGCAGTCACCGAGCAGTTGACCGTGCGTGGACTGAAGGCAAGCTATGCGACCGCTAACATCCGGGACCGTGAGGCTGTCGATACGCTCTTTCGAGGCGTTATGGACACCCACGGTAGGCTCGATTTGCTCATCAATAGCGCCGGCGGGCAGTTTCCTCAACCTGCGATTGATTATTCGCAAGGTGGCTGGACCGCCGTAATTGACACCAACCTCAATGGTACCTTTAACATGATGCAGGCAGCGGCGCGTATGTGGCGTGACGCTGGCACACCAGGTTCGATCGTCAATCTGGTGACAGTTATGCGGGGCCTGCACGGTGTCGCACACTCGCTCGCCGCGCGAGCCGGCGTAATCGCGTTTTCGGAATGTGTCTCGGTCGAATGGGCGCCGCTCAAAATCCGGATTAACTGCGTCGCGCCGGGCTCGGTCAAGACCGAAGGTTGGCGCGTCTATCCCGAGGAAGCGCTGCTGACCTATCCTACGAATAACCCAACGATGCGCGTAGGCGATCCTTGGGAGATTGCGCAAGCTTGCCTTTATATCGGAGGACCGGCGGCGGGCTATATCACCGGCGAGACACTTACCATCGACGGCGGTGGCCAGCATTGGGGCGAGATATGGACGACCGGCAAGCCTGATTTTTTTGCATCGCGCGGAGGCTGATCCAGGGAGTTGGCGCTTTGGTCATTGGCTCGGTTCAGCACTGACAGATTGACGGCTGACTACAGTCGCTCACGTAGATTAAGCTTCTTCTGTTTGAGCGCGTTATTGACATCGACCGCCGCCGGATTCGGTTTGGCAATTTGTGACGATGACCAAGTGTCACCGTTTCAAGCTGCCTCTGTCTACCGCAGGAATTCCTATGCTAATATTTAGTATCATATGATAGTAAATTAATGTCGGTTGACGAATAGGCATTGAAGGTAAATTTGAAATTGTCAGCATAAATCGTGGGGAAGGACCCGCCGATTGCGAAATTTGGCTATGAGCACATTATTTACGAGTGGACCACTGGGTTGCCCGCATCACCTTCAATATGCCGCTGATCTTTCTTAACTTCCCACCAAGCGGTACTCCTAACAGCTGGCGCTGCCCCGGCTTCATGTCGGATTTAGATTGCCCTGCATTTCCTATACGCCAAAGCCCAGCCTTACCTTACTAGTTCACCACCGATATCGAGGCTGCCGACGGCAGAAAGCTTGGCCCCGCAGATGCAAGGAAATAGGGTTCGCTTGACAGTGGTTTTTACTCTGCCTTCACTTTAATCCGCTTTCAGATTTATCAAGCGCATTGACCAAGAAATTAAATGCCGCTTCCCAGCCACCACCGATACCGCGACGTGCATCCTGGCTTCGAATAGCTGAATGAACAAGGCGGACATGTGTTCCCTTTCCTTTGGGTGTGAATATCACCTCGACCCGCGAGTAAGGCGTTGCCTCGCGCTCTCCGTTTGCGTGCGTGATCACATGGGCCCACGAGAAAACGAGTTTCTCGCCGGGCTGTATGTCCTGATACTGTCCTTCAAACCCAATTGACTTGTCGTCGTCCTTGGACTTCAGGAACTGCCACGCACCACCCGGACGCAGGTCAATGGTCGCGGAGTGAAGCGAATTTGACGCACGTCCGAACCACTTCAACACGATATTTGGATCTGTCCACGCTTCAAACACCTTTGCGGGGGATGCAGCAAAATAACCCTCAACGACGATCTGGTCGTCTTCTGGTACAGATTTAACAAACTCCATTGTCAATCTCCCTCCCCCGCCAAATGTTGAGCAAGATTGTCGAATTGCCGCGTCCAAAAGGCCTGATAATCAATCAGCCAATCTGTCGCCACTTTCATAGGTTCCGCATGGAGGCGGCAATGGCGGGTGCGTCCCCTTTTTTCCACGATCAACAAGCCGGCATCGCTGAGTACACGCACA
>JAPULJ010000009.1 GCA_027295145.1 Alphaproteobacteria bacterium
GGAGGCCCGCACCTGGGGGTGAAGCAGACGAAATCGGGGGCGAAGCAGACATTTACGCTTGAAGGTCTGCTTTCAGGGGTAGAGCGGTCGTACCAGCGACGTGCCCCGAACCGCCGCTTGTAACCAACAGCTGACAATTGAGGATTGGCCCGCCGCTACCCCAACACCGTCCCCGCCGCCTCGAACAGGAGCGTGCGCACCAGACCGTCGCCGCACTTGGAGATGCGGCCCGCCCTATCCACCTCGCCCGACTGGTAGTGCCTCGGCGTCAGCCCCAGATAGGCGCCGACGTTGCGCCCTTCGCGGAACCGGCCGGGATCATCGATCGCCGTCACATAGGCCAGGGCGGTGATCGGTCCGACGCCGGGCACCGTCATCAAGCGCCGGCACGGAGCCACCGCCTTGGCAAGGGCCTGGACCCGCAAATCGAGCCGGGCAATCTGGGCGCACAGCACACGCCGCGCCAGGAGAAGCGCGTCGATGACCTCGGCCATCGCCGGCGCATTCGTCTAGGAAATAGCCGGATCAAAATTTCACGCTCGGGCTCGACCATGAAAACGACCAAGATTGCCAGCTTCACGCTCTTACCCATTGCGGCTCGCCGCCACTGCTAGCTCACGGAGCTTGAAGTCTTCGCGCAATGGATCAACCTCGACGTCCGCCAATAAAATGGGCTGATCTTTTTTGATCGGGTTCTTGAGGCGTACATCTTCGGCGACGCAGATTTGAAGGCCGGGATGGGTCGCCGGATCATCGACATTTTCAATCAAACCGTAACATGCATGGCCTCCGATCCCGTCCAGCATCTCGCCCGGGCGCAGATCCTTCTTGGCGTAAGCAAAGGTGTCCGTTTGAATTCCCTGGGAGGGAGTCAACAAGGCTGTCTTATCGAGCACCGGCATCACAATCGAGGCAATGCTCTCCACATGGCACAGATGATAGGGGCGGTAAAAGACGTAGAACGGTCCGTCCCCCATCTTGTAGTAGTTCATCATAAATGACTGAAAGGGATGGTCGTGGTAACCGACCGAATAGACACCGCCACCGGGTCGTGCCCCAAGGATATAGTCTACGACAGGCTTGCCGCTTGCCCGGATATTCTCGAAATCAAAAAGACTAAGTACCTCATCAACATGATCGGCACGTGGTCCGGTCATGCCTGGCAATGGGGTTTTGAGCCCTAAAGCATTGGCGATCAGAGCCATCTCAATACACAATTTTGTGCCGTCGGTGTATGCCGTGCACATCTTATAGTTGAGTTTTCGCTTGTCGGCTTCCGGGATAATCGTTGTCGGATTAGCGTAGCGATCAAGGAAGCCCTTGATGTTGCCGGCCATGACAGTCTCGAAGCCCCAGAGGTTCATATCATCGATCTGCCTCTTCAGCACGCCGTGCTGATCGCCATCGCAACTGGTGACAACGACACCGTGCTCCTCGGCCAGTTGTAAGAAGTGGGTACCAAATGCGAGGTCGATCTCTGCGTTCATCAGGACGACATGCTTACCGGTTTCTATCGCACGCGTAACGAACCGGGCGCCCTCCGTGATCGCGCTCGACGCTTCCACGAGGATTTCGACGGAGGTGCTATCCGATAGAAACAAACCATCGGCACAGATAGCGACCTTGCGGGTGCGGACCGCGTCCTCGAGCTGGGTAACGCTCTCGACAACCGCGTGATCGATGCCCAATTCAAGAGCGCACGCTACGGCCACATCCACCCGAATGTCGCACAAAGCCACGCAGGCAACACCGGGCGTGGTAAGGGTTTGGTAGAGGATCCCCTTGCCCATTGCCCCGGCCCCAATAATTCCGATCTGGATTGGCTCTGTTCGTGCGTTTAGCAAGCGGGTGATCTTAGATGACAACATCGATATCCCCTAAATTTCGTGACCGTGCGAAGCGCACGGACCCATCCAAACCGATAGCCGGCGATGACCGCGCTTAATTCAGTTTCCACAGTGTTGAGGGCCAGGGTAGCCGGTCCGGCCAGGAGGATAAGCGTTACGAGCGGCGGCCAACGTATTTCATGCCAGTGGAGGTTGACTGTGTCAATTGACAGGTAAAGGCCACCAGCGAACACGACCGCCGCAATCACTAACAGGAGCCGGGAGATTTGGGCCGTCCGGTAACCGTTAATCCAACGGCGCACGGTATCGCCTAGGCTCGACGATGGCGACGTTATCTGCGTCCCTGTCGGTCTGCTTTGCGTGGGGCGTCAGCGACGGCGCCGGCGACAGTAGTGGCGAAGGCGCGGCCGATCGCCTCCGGCGCGAATCGCACACGCAACGCGCTGTGTAACGGCCCGTCGCGCAACAGAGCACGTTCGTTCCAAGCTTTGTCGAGCGCGGCGGTCAACGCCTCCGGCGTGTCATCGTCGACGAGATAGATGCCCGGCCAGTCACCGCCGAGGATTTCCCGGATGCCCGTGGTGCCCTTGGTGACCAGTCCCCGCCCGGCGGCGAGTATCTGGAAGAGCTTGTTGGGTGCCGCAGTCTCGGCCTTGGTCGACGTGCCGAAGAGCCCGAGGCAGACATCTGCTGCCGCCATTTCGTCGATTAGCGCGCTGTACGCGACGCCCTCAACCCAACTGACGCCAGGCGGTTCGGCCTCGGCGATCCATTCCTCTAATCTCCAGCCCTCCTGGCCCCGGCCGATAAAGCGCCAATCGAAAGGTCGGTCGCGGCACAGGCGGGCAGCGGCGATCACTCGGTCGAGACCGTGCATCGGCGCGAACTGTGCATAGAACAGGATGCGAAGGCGTTCCGGCTCGGCAGGCGGTGTCGGCGTTACGGCCGGAAAGGCGTCCGCCTCGGCCCCAAGCGGCACCACCGCGAAGCGGTGGGCTGGAAGGGCGTATCGCTCGGCCGTAACGTCTCGTCGCGCGTTTGTGAGTAAGACCGCACGATCGGCGGCCCGTAGCGCACAGCGATCCCATCGCCACGTCAGCCGGCCAGCGAGGCTGTTGGATCGCAGCATCGCGCGGTCGTCTACGAGGGTTTCGTACATGGTAACCACGACATCCCACACGATGGGGACCCCTCGCAGCCGGGCCCAAGGCCGGATCATCAGGACGTCGACGTGCCCCATATAGAGGATAACCACCGCGTCGTGTTTCTGCGTCCGGAGGTAACGCCAGACAAGACGAGGGTAGGCGAACAACCACCGCAGCAGCAATCCAAGCTTTTGGTGGGTACCCCGAATCGTACTCTTGTCGTCGATGCCCGACCAGATATCGGCATGGATTTCGATCACCGTGCCGATTTGTCGACGCAGTTGGTCTACCAAAAGCCGAGTGCGCGGCTTGGAGAGGTCGTATGTCCCCCAAATTACGATCGACAGATCCGACAAAGAACCGAATCGGGGAGACGATCGGCTCATAGGCGATGTCCCTATCTCTGTTGAAATTCGCGGGGCAGGCATCGCTGGTTGATGAGGCTATGCTGCCTTCATGATGGTTTCAATGGCACTGTCGGCACTCAAGATTGCCGCTAGCCGTCGCCTACGATCGTCTTGGTTCGCCACAGCCTGAACCCCGCGCCCGTTGCCATGGTTGCGCCGGGCAGGACGCTACGACTTTTCCGTGCCGCCCTCAAGGCAATCGGTCGGAGAGGGCGCTCGGCAATGTTGGAACCCCTGAAATAGGCCCTCGTGACAGCGACCGCGAATGTCTCCTGTGGGTCATGACCTGACCTTCAAGCCTACCGTTTGGCAGGTCCGCTGACCGCCAGCAAGCAGACCTTGGGCGGCGTTTTTGCGACGAACGTCTGGTTTCGGGCGGGAACCGGACGTTCTAGCTGACCCTATGAAGGACCGCTCATAGCCAGGAGCCGACATAAGCTCCAAGTGAGCGCAGGACGACGAATAGGCCATCACACGATAAAACATGGATCTGGAGATCGTCGGTGAGGTATGCCAATGTGGAGACTTGGATTCACGGGCATCTGCCAAGGCGTGACCCGCGACTTTGGCAGCCGAAGTCTAACGTTAAGCTACTTTCTTAAATCACATCCAGGAATACGACGTACGATGAGAATCGACAGTACATTTACGGTGGCTGAGTGCGAGCGCTATCTTGCCGAATTTCGCCTGAACGATAATGAGATTATCCTTCCCACTAAAGCGCGTAGAGCCGCGCTGGGCGGCGAAGCTGCGATCTGGCAACTCGTTACCACGTGGGCGGTCACGCGCATGCCCGCCACTTTGCGGTTGTATGCGCAGCAGCCCGACGAAGTGAATGAATTCGTGAGGCGCCTTCACGGTCTCATTGCTGGCTTGTGTGCCGACAAAGCCGTAAGTGTTAAATCCGGCGCCGATTTACTCCCTGAAGTCTTCAGAAGCGCATTGCGGCGCCTGGAAGAAATGCACGGAACCAAACCAGCAAATGCGTCGCGTGGCCCTAACTTCGAGATTGTTTGTGCGGATCACTTAAACCGAGGAGTCCCTCGCCAGCTCTATTTCAAAACTGCGGATGGAGAGATGAAGCTTAAGAGCGAAAGCGAATTCCAATCCCTTGCGCGAACCGCTGTCAAGGCAGCCG
>JAPULJ010000090.1 GCA_027295145.1 Alphaproteobacteria bacterium
GCGCGGGTAGCGCCCCATGAGCGCGCTTATGTCGAGCATGGCCGCGGCCTGCTCGACCAGCGGCCCGATGCGGTCCTTGGGCGTTTTGCGGGCGCGCAGGCCGAATGCGATGTTTTCGAACACCGTCATGTAGGGGTAGAGCGCGTAATTCTGGAACACCATGGCGACGTTGCGGTCGCGCGGGCGCATGTCGTTGACCACCTCGCCGTCGATCTCGACCGTGCCCTCGTCGGCGTCCTCGAGCCCGGCGATAGTGCGCAGCAGGGTCGACTTGCCGCAGCCCGAGGGACCGACCAGAACCGTGAACTCGCCCTCGGGAATATCCAGATCGATGCCGCGCACGGCGTGGAACTTGCCGTAGTACTTGTGCAGACCGGTGATCTTCAAGCGCGCCATGGTCCCTTCTCCTAACCCTTGACCGCGCCGAGCGAAATGCCGCGCACAAGATAGCGCTGTAGGAAGGCGACCGCGATGAAGATCGGGACGGTGCCGAGCGCGCTCATGGCCGCGATCTTGGCCCAGAAGTTCGACTGCGCGCCGAAGTAGTGGGTCACCTGGACCGGATAGGTCGTGACTTCGCTGCGGGTCATGATCAGGGCGAAGATGAAATCGTTCCAGGCGAACACGAAGGTGAACACCGCGGTCGCGAACAG
Organism: Alphaproteobacteria bacterium; assembly: GCA_027295145.1. Classification (GTDB taxonomy): domain Bacteria; phylum Pseudomonadota; class Alphaproteobacteria; order JAPULJ01; family JAPULJ01; genus JAPULJ01. The sequence goes on from JAPULJ010000090.1 coordinate 654, forward strand.
GCCCGAGCGCACCATCGGGAACACCACCCGGCTCAACACCTCCCAGCGCGTGCAGCCGTCGACCAACGCACTCTCCTCCAGCTCGATCGGGACATCCTCGATGTAGCCGCGCATCATCCAAATCACGTAGGGCAGGTTGAACGCGGTGTAGAGCAGGATCAGCCCGTGATAGGTATCGACCCAGCCGAGCCAGACGTAGAGCAGGAACAGCGGGAACACGACGGCGATCGGCGGGATCATGCGTTGCGAGATGATCCAGACCGCCAGGTTGTCGCCGCCGGTCTTGAAGCGTGCCAGGCTATAGGCGCAGAGCGTGCCGAGCACCATGGCGATCACGGTGCTGACGGTGGCCACGAACAGGGAGTTCCAGACCGTGATCGCATCGCCGTCGCGGAACAGCACCGCGAAGTTGTCAAACTGGATGCTGGCTGGGTACCAGACCGGTGGGGAGTGGAAGATCTCCTCCGGGGTCTTGAACGAGATCATGAATAGCCAATAGATCGGGAACAGGAACACCACGGTGATCAGAATCGCCGCGGCGTAACGCGCGGCCAGGCGTTGACCATCACGCCGGCGCCGGCGGGCGCGAGCGCCACTCAACGCGCGATCTCCATGCGGCGCAGGGTGAAGATCACCGCCACCGAAAGCATCACGATGACCAGGAACGCGATTGCCGCGGTGTAGCTGGTCTCGAACTGACGGAAGCCCTGAATGTAGGTGTAGATCGAGATGGTCTCGGTCATGGTGCCCGGACCGCCCTTGGTCAGCGCCCAGACCACGTCGAACAGGCGGAACAGGTCGAGCCCGCGGATCAGCATCGCGATCGCCATGACCGGCCAGATCGCGGGCAGGATGATGCGCCAGAATATGCGCCAGGAAGAGGCGCCGTCGATCTCAGCCGCCTCAGTGAGGTTCTTATCCACATTGGACAGCGCGGCCAGCAGAATCAGGAACATAAACGGCGTCCACTGCCAGATCTCGGCCAGCAGGATCGCCGGATAGACCAGGTTCGCCTTGATCACCCAGAGTACCGGCATCGGCTCGCCGGCGAACCAGCCCAGGATCTGATTGATCGGGCCGGTGCGGCTGTCGTTGAAAACATCCCCGGCAGAATCGGTCAGGCCAAGGGCATCGTCAAGCTCCCGATAGGCGAGCAAACCGGCGTCAGAAGTGATCTTGGAACCGTGAAATTCCAGCTTCAAGCGGCGGTCGAAATCAACCCGCAAAGGGGACTTTCTGCTTTCACCCGCTGGGTGACACGGAGCGCGTCCGTTCTGATGTGTATATTGTATTGATTCTTATGGCAGAATCAGCCGAAAAAATCAGCAATATGACGACCTGTCTGGGGAATCCGGGTTAATATATGACCGCTCCGCGTGCGAAGCATATGACAAGGCAGCCGCGCCTGCGTCCCGGCCCGGCACGTTATGCCGTGCCCCATAACATGAGATAATGCGAGACAGTGTCGATGGGGCCCGCGGCGAGGTCGGCTTTCATGCGGGCGAGGCCGCGGGCGTGCGCCGCGTCGTCGATGAAATGAAGGCTGGAGAACGCCTTGTCGCGATAGGCCTCGATGGACTCGATCGCGAAGGCGTGGGCGACGCCTTCTTCGCGGATTTCGCCGAATCCTGCAGTCGTCATTTCGGCGCGCAGGGTGGCGATGGGCGGGTAGCGCTCGAGCTCGATGGCAACGGTCTCCGGGAAATAAACTGACAGAGGTCGACGGTGGCGGATTATGTCTTCCGAATCAGTCACAGTGCAGACTTGGCCGCCGGGCTTCAGGACGCGCCTGGCCGCGGCGTAGAAGCTTGCGCGGTCCTGTAGGTGGTGGATGACATCGACCGAAAAGACAAAATCGAAGCTGTCGGCCTCGTATTCGAGATGTTCCGCCGCTCCTTCCGTGAACGCGACCTTGCCACCTCGCCACCTCGCGCTTGGGCGCGCCTGCGCATCTCGCGCGACGGCTCGACCCCGTGACCCTCGCAGCCCGTGCGCTCGGCCAGGGCGAAAATGTGATTGCCCGTTCCGGCGCCGACTTCGAGCACGCGGGCGGCTGAGCTAGCGATTTCCCGCAGGAGCGAATCGAGCACCCGCGGATTGATCCAGCGGTGCTTCGCAAAGCCAGCGGCGAGTCGGTCGTAATCGCTCTTCATCGAGGCATCGGGCGGCAGGTGGGCGGTTAGTATGTGTAAGTCCCCACGCAGCCCGCAGTCTCACAGGTCTTGACGGGGGCTCTGTGGTCGCACTGCACGCTATATGCGCTCGCATCTATCGAGAATTTACCATCCGGGTCTATCTGGCCATTCACGACGCCTGAAATGTAACAGTCGTGGGCCGCAAGGGCGTGATGAGCTTCAATGCTCTTTGGCGACAGCACCAGCGCCCAAAGGCCCAGGGCCAGCACGATCAGGGTGATACGGTCAATGGTTCCCATAGCTCTCTCCGCTGTTTGGATTTCCTAACCTAGCGTACCACAGGGACGCGGTAATTGCGCGCGCCCGTGCTTCACAGCCCCTCGCGGAGAAAGGTAAGCCAGGCATCGATCCGCTTACGGTTCACGCCGAAGTCGCTTTCCCCGTAAATTGAGCGGCTGTAGATGGCGAGTGCGGACTGCGAAGGCGAAACGGCGATGAACCGCACCGTGACGATGTCGGGAAACCGGAACCGCGCCGAGCGCTGGATGTAGTCGATCTGACGGCCGTCCTCGTCTACTGCCAAACGCTCAACACGGGGCTGGGCGGCAACGACCTCGCGCCAGCGTGCAAGCAGGCGCGCGACGGGGACGTCGAACACCGGGCTATCGGCGCTCGGCTTGGCGCCGCAAAAGCCAGGCGGACACATCAGGAACTGGTTCGGTGCGCCGGTAAGCTTCAACTCCGCGAAATTGACGGTCTCAACGTCGCCCACCGGGAGCAGAAAAGTGAGTGGCCGCTCGCCGAGAGGCGTGAACAGGAGCCCCACTCCACCAACGACGGCGATGAATGCTGCGATCGCTAAATATCGAAAAATCGTCTTCATTCCCGATGCCTCTTGGCCTGCTGTCCCCGATGGGTTCATCGGCGATCACTGGATCAGGCGAGGAACTCTGCAATCGCAGCGTTGTATGGGTCCGGCCTTTCCACATATGGCGCGTGAGCGGCGCCATCGATCAGCACCAGCTCGGCGTCAGGGATAAGGGACAGCAAGTGCTGCGATTCCTCAGGCGGCGCGACCCGGTCCTCCGCCCCGCACAGAATCATGGTTGGCATGGACAGGCGGTGGAGGGCCTCAGTATTGTCGCTATGGGATAGCATATGACAGGCCGCCTCATAGCCCGATAGACGGGCCTCGGCGGCGATCCGCGCGACCCGCTCGCGCAGATCCGCATCGGCGCCGGGCGCCACCATTCCCGCGGCCCGGCGCGCGCCGAATTCCTCCGGCGAAAGCGTCCTCAATTCCTCGATCCGTTGGGCATAGCCGCTTGCGGCGGCGCCACGGCGGCTGGACCCGGCCCTGGCGCCAGAGAGGACCAGACGGCGTACGCGGTTGGCATACCGGCCCGCGAAACAGCCAGCGACGATCGCGCCCATCGAATGGCCGATCAGGTCGACCTTGTTAAGGGACAGCGCATTCAAAAACCCGACCAGCGCCTCGGCGAAATCGGCCGCCAGCGGAGTGGTTGTCGGCGGGTCGTCGGAGCCGCCATAACCCGGACAGTCCCATCCGATAACCCGGAAAGTGCCACCGAAGCCACGATACTGCGTTTTCCAGGACTTGGACGAAGATCCAAGTCCGTGCAGGCACAAAAGAGCGGTCCCCGTCCCGGCCTCGCGCCATGCAAGCGTGCCGGAAGGAAGCGTGACGGTGGAGAGTGGCGGCAAACTCATACCTGCCATTTGAATGTCGCGAGCGCCACCGGTCAAGGCCCGCAACGGCCAGGGTACGCCTGGCCACGATGGGCCGATAA
>JAPULJ010000091.1 GCA_027295145.1 Alphaproteobacteria bacterium
GCCCGCCCTCGTTATCCAGGCTCACCCCCCCCCCCCCCGGGTCGGCAGCGAAGGTGTGGCCTCACAGCGAAATGAACTAGTAATCCTTCACTAGGACCGTTCAGCAAACCATCGAGACCCACACAATCTCCGTGCTCGTCGACGACGAGCCTGGGGTCCTCGCCCGCGTCGTCGGGTTGTTCTCCGGACGCGGCTACAATATCGAGAGCCTGACCGTCGCCGTAGTCGACCACGAGGAGGGGCTTTCGCGCATCACCATCGTCACCTCGGGTACGCCGATGGTGATCGAGCAGATCAAGGCCCAGCTCGGCCGTCTCGTGCCGATCCGCCGGGTGCACGATTTGACCGCCGAGGGACCGCATATTGAGCGCGAACTGGTCTTGATCAAAGTCATCGGCAAGGGCGATGATCGGGTCGAATCACTGCGCATCGCCGACATCTTCCGCGCCCGTGTGGTCGACAGCACGACCGAGAGTTTTGTCTTCGAGGTCACCGGCACAACCGAGAAACTCGATGCCTTTATCGCGTTGATGAAGCCGCTTGGCCTGGCCGAGGTTTCGCGTACCGGCGTCGTCGCTATCGCCCGCGGCAAGGAAGGGTTCTAGTCCCTGCCCGTCGTCTGGGCTTCGATGCGATCGATACGATCGATCATCGATCATCGAAATAGGGAAATTGGCCGGCCGACAGTCCGGTAACGCGGCCCAACAGGAGTGAAGTTCATGCGTGTTTATTATGACCGGGACGCCGACGTGGCGTTGATCAAGGGCAAGAAAGTAGCCATCCTTGGTTATGGCAGCCAAGGCCATGCCCACGCCATGAACTTGCGAGATTCGGGCGTGAAGGATATTGCGGTTGGCCTGCGCGAGGGTTCTGCGACGCGCGAGAAGGCAAAGGCAGCGAATTTCAAGGTGATGAGCGCAGCCGAAGCCGCCAAGTGGGCCGACATTGTCATGATGCTGACCCCCGATGAGCTGCAAGCCGATATCTATGCCGACGATCTGCACATCAATATGAAAAAAGGCGCAGCGCTGGCCTTCGCCCACGGCTTCAACATCCATTTCAGGTTGATCGAGCCGCGCGAGGATATCGATGTCTTCATGGTCGCACCGAAGGGCCCGGGCCACACGGTGCGCTCCGAATACCAGCGCGGCGGCGGGGTGCCGTGCCTGATCGCGGTTGGCCAGGATGCATCGGGCAACGCCCACGAGATTGGCCTGTCCTATGCTTCGGCAATCGGCGGTGGCCGGGCCGGGGTCATCGAAACCAGCTTCCGCGAAGAATGCGAGACCGATCTGTTCGGCGAGCAGGTGGTACTGTGCGGCGGCCTCGTCGAGCTTATCAAGGGTGGTTTCGAGACTCTCGTCGAAGCCGGTTACGCGCCCGAGATGGCATATTTTGAGTGTCTGCACGAGGTCAAGCTGATCGTCGACCTGATTTACGAGGGCGGCATCGCCAACATGAACTATTCGATCTCGAACACGGCCGAATATGGCGAGTACCGCTCCGGGCCGCGCATCGTTTCGCCGGAGGTCAAGATCGAGATGCGCCGGATTCTCGACGACATCCAATCGGGCCGCTTCGCCCGCGACTGGGTTCTGGAGAACAAGGCCGGCCAGGCCAGTTTCAAAGCACAGAGGGCGCAGAACGCGAACCATCCGATCGAGGAGATCGGCGAGAAACTGCGCGGCATGATGCCGTGGATCAAGGAGAAGGCGCTAGTCGACAAGTCGAAGAACTAGAAGCGCTTGATCTCGCGCGGCCGGCTGGCCCGTGCAGGGCCAACCGGGCGGCGAGAAGAAGCAGGGCCGAGCCGAGCGCATCGGGTGGCCCAAAGCGTTCTTGATTTGCCAGTATACCTATTGCAAGCGCGATAACCGGTGAAACGAAGCCGTAGAGGCCCGCACGCGCCGGCCCCCGGTCCCGGATATACCTCAGAAATACCGTGAAGGCGCCCTCGGATCCGAACAGAAAGAGGAACAGCCAACTCGCGACAATTTTAGACCCGGAGAGCATCGCCAATCTGACTTCGCTTGCCGACTCGAAGGCGATCGCCTGACGCAAGTCGTCGTCGGCAAAATCATGCTCCGGGTCACTCACGCAAATTATGCCAGGGCGGCGAAAATTACCCCGCTATAGGGGTGAGGTGTTTGAACTTGGCACATTCCAGTCCTGGGTGGTCGGTTAACTAATATTGTTAACATATTTGATGCACCAGCGAGCTGAGTGGAGCAGAATGATCGGCTTTATGAAAATATCCGCTAAATTTTTGAATCAAAAAGAGAACATAGGATCATTAGGCTTGCAGTCCGACTTCGATTGCGCGAAAACATGGTCTGTGGATAAAGGGCACTGTTTACCATTCGTTTACTATGTGAATGCATTCTGGGGCGGTACCGATGGGACGTTCCAATAGGCAAGGGGGAGCCAAGTAACGGCAGCAATGACAGGACCGAGGCTGAAGATTGAGATCTCGCGGGGTATACCGATCGCGTATCCCAAGCAGCCCCGTTGCCATAACCGCTGCAGGCCTTGGTTTTCGTTACTGAGCCGTTTTCTGGCGCAAGAGCATGCCTTGGAATTTGTAGCCCTTGAACGCTCGAACCCCATGGGTTCGCTGGCGACGATGTTGAGCGTGACAAACAACAGCATGGTGTAGTGCGATGTTCTCCGGCTTACTTGGAATGCTATCCGCCGATATGGCGATCGATCTCGGAACGGCCAATACGCTCATCTATGTCAAGGGCAGGGGGATCGTACTCAACGAGCCCTCGGTAGTGGTGCTCGCCGAAGTCAAGGGCAAGCAACAGGTGCTTGCGGTGGGTGACGAGGCCAAGATGATGCTGGGACGAACGCCGGGCAATATTCATGCTATCAGGCCGTTGCGCGACGGCGTAATCGCCGACTTCCAGGTCGCCGAGGAGATGATCAAGCACTTCATCCGCAAGGTACACAACAGCCGCAGCTTTGCATCACCCCAGGTCATTATCTGCGTGCCGTCGGGTTCGACCCCGGTTGAGCGCAGGGCGATCCAGGAATCGGCACAGAGCGCCGGCGCCCGCCGGGTCTATCTGGTCGAGGAACCGATGGCGGCAGCGATAGGCGCTGGGCTACCGGTGACTGAGCCGACCGGCTCGATGGTTGTCGATATCGGCGGCGGTACGACCGAAGTCGCGGT
>JAPULJ010000092.1 GCA_027295145.1 Alphaproteobacteria bacterium
CTCCATCGATTCCCCGGAGAATAGCGATTCGGGTTCAAGCCAATTCCCCAGCGTGGTATCACGCCCGACACGGGGGCGCCAGACCCACAGGCTTCGGCGCAGTGGAGGTATTTATGGGGTCTTGCGGTTCTGGTGTGGCGGTATGGGGATCCGGGCACCGGCCGGTGACGGGTTGAAAGAGGAAAATTACGATGGCAGCTGAGCAAGTCCTGACGGTCGGGCGCAGCGAGAGCAACGACATTACGATCGAGCAACCATCGGTCTCGCGTCGGCACATAGAGCTGTGGGTCAACGGCGACGGGAGTTTCGACATCATCGACCTCGGCGCCTCTGCCGGAACCTTTGTCTTCCATAACGGCGAATGGACCCGGTTCGGGCACGCCACCGTGGCCAGCGACGAACGCCTGAGGCTGGGCAGCTACGAGACTACCGCCGGCGCGCTTTTCGAATTGGCCGGCAAGGGCATTGGTAGTGAGTTGGGCCCGCCGGACGAGGATATACACGAGGTCACGACCCGCCGAAGGGGCGAGCATCGGCACAATGCCGCCGAAAAGGACGCCGGGGGAGAAGAGCGAACGACGCGGCTCGAGAGAGACAGCGCTACAAAAAAAATCGTCAGCGCTTCAAAAAAGGGACCACAAACAAAGAAACTGCCAGCGGACCACGCCGCTTCCAAGGCTAAATCCGGACCGGCGTCGCGCTTCACACGACCCGAGACAATCCCCGAAGCCTCCCCAGCCGTTGCCGCGCCCGAGATCGCCGCTCCTACTGATTCGCCGGCGGCCGCCCTCGACCCCAACGCGCGCGGAGGACCGAAGTCACTCGCTATCGCCTACTTGCTGTGGTTTTTCCTCGGCGGGTTCGGCGCTCACCGTTTCTATCTCGGCTACATCCGCACCGCCATTACCCAAGCCGCGCTTCTCGTCTTCGGGGTCGTGCCGATCGTCATTTTCGGCGGCGCCCTGTACGACAAAACACTCCCCACCATATTCGTTTTGCTCGGCGTCGCTGTCCTGACTTGCCTGGTAGTGTGGTTGGCCGTCGACGGGTTCCTCATTCCGGGCTTCAATCGCGATCGCCAAGGCAAGCCAGGGAATAAGAACTAACGCTCTTCGAAACACCGACTAAATCGGCTCCTCTGGATGAGGGACAGGAGCGCATCACCCCCCCCACTATCGCACCGCAGAAATACCTAAATTTTGCGGCATTGTTAGTGTTTCGTAAGCTGTTTCAGCGTATTTCTGACTGAAACCGGTCTGCGAGACCGTTGTGATCAGGGATAGCAGAACATGGACCATATTAATGTTGGCCGCTCGAGCAGTAACGATGTCGTCCTGGAGAACCTCACCGTCTCGCGGCGGCACGCCGAGATCATCAGCCGCCCGGATGGGCTCTACGACGTCACCGACCTTGAATCCACCGGCGGAACGTTTGTCCATTTGAAGGGTGAATGGGTGCGCTTTGAGCAAGCCACCGTACGTGGTGACGAGCCATTACGGTTCGGCACCCAGAAACTAACGGTCAACGATCTCATAGCAGCGGGACGAAAGATGATCCAGGTCACCACCCCGACCCTGCGCGAGCATCCCGAGCTGGTCGGCTAGCAGGTATCCGTATAGCACCAGCGCTCCTAGGTACGAGATAAGCGGCTGGACTACACCAGTTCCCGTACGTCGGCGAGCTTGCCGGTAACCGCCGCCGCCGCGGCCATCGCCGGGCTTACCAGATGGGTGCGCCCGCCACGCCCCTGACGCCCCTCGAAGTTGCGGTTCGAAGTCGAGGCACAACGCTCGCCTGGCTCGAGCCGCTCGGCGTTCATCGCCAGGCACATTGAGCAGCCCGGCTCGCGCCAGTCGAACCCGGCCTCGGCGAATATCGCATCCAGCCCCTCTTCCTCAGCCTGCGCCTTAACCAGGCCCGAGCCCGGGACGACCATCGCGTAAACATTGTCGGCGACCTTGCGCCCCTTGGCGACCGCTGCCGCCGCTCGCAGATCTTCGATGCGTCCGTTCGTGCAGGAGCCAATGAAAACTTTGTCGACGCCGACTTCCCGTAGCTCGGTTCCCGGCTCGAGCCCGATATAGTCGAGCGAACGCTGCATCGCTTCGCGCTTGCCTTTATCGGCTTCGCTTGCCGGATCGGGAACCCTCTCGGTGATCGGCAGCACGTCTTCGGGGCTGGTCCCCCAGGTGACCTGTGGGGCGATGTCACCGGCGGCCATCGCGATCTCCCGGTTGTAGGTCGCGCCCTCATCCGATGGTAGGGTGCGCCACTCGGCGACCGCCAGCTCGAATGCGCCGGTCTTGGGCGTCATCGGGCGGCCCTTAACGTAGTCAAATGTGATTTCATCGGGGGCGATAAGTCCGGCCTGGGCGCCGGCTTCGATCGACATATTGCAGACCGTCATACGACCTTCCATCGACAGATCGCGTACGGCCTTGCCGGCATATTCGATGACATGGCCGTTGCCGCCGGCGGTGCCGATCTTGCCGATGATGGCGAGGATCAGATCCTTGGCCGATACCCCAAAACCGAGTTCGCCATCGAGCGTGATCCGCATGTTTTTCGGGCGCCGCATGAGGAGCGTTTGGGTCGCCAGTACGTGCTCGACATCAGATGTGCCGATGCCGAAGGCCAGCGCCCCCAGTGCGCCATGAGTCGCGGTGTGGGAATCGCCGCAGACGATGGAGGTACCGGGCAGGGTGAAGCCCTGCTCGGGGCCGATAATGTGGACGATGCCCTGACGGACATCGTCCATGCCGTAGAAAGTGATGCCGAACTCCTCGCAGTTGTTCCGCAGCGCCTCGACCTGCAGGCGCGAGTCTTCGTCCTCAATTCCCTTGGAGCGATCGGTAGTCGGCACGTTGTGGTCGGCCACCGCGAGAGTGGCGCGCGCATTCCTCACCGAGCGCCCGGCCA
>JAPULJ010000093.1 GCA_027295145.1 Alphaproteobacteria bacterium
GTCGAATCGATCAATCGGCGCGACTACCCTGTCCTTCAGGGCGGGGTGCTGATCATCGCCATCGGCATCATAATGATCAATCTCCTCGTCGATTTGCTCTACGGGATTATCAACCCGCGCATTCGGCACGCCCGGTAACCCATGGTGGGCCTCCCAAACACGGCAATCGGGCGCGGCGAACAAGCACCCGGACTGGACGCGCCGGCTTCCCCTTTGCGGGAGACCTGGCTTCACTTCCGCGCCAATCGCGGCGCCGTTGTGGGGCTTGGAGTGATCCTCTTCCTCACCGTAATCGCTGTTTTCGCCGATCTCATCGCACCCCATTCGCCGATCGTCCTCTACAGCGACCACCAGCTTACGCCGCCCGTTTGGATCGAGGGCGGCATGTGGCGCTTCCCCCTCGGCACCGACGATATCGGCCGCGACATCCTCTCGCGGCTGATGCACGGCGCGCGGCTGTCCTTGATGATCGGGTTGAGCGTCGTCGTGCTGTCGCTGAGCATCGGGATTATCCTGGGGCTCTTGTCCGGATTTTTCGCCGGCCTCGTCGATTTGGCGATCATGCGCATGATGGACATCATGCTGGCTCTGCCGGCGTTGCTGCTGGCTATTGTCATCGTCGCCATTCTGGGACCCAGCCTGATCAACGCGATGATTGCGGTGTCGATCGTCTACGTTCCCCACTTCACCCGCCTCACCCGCTCGGCCGTCTTGGGCGAGCGAGCCAAGGACTACGTCACCGCATCGAAGGTGTCCGGCGCCGGGCTGGCGCGGCTCATGTTCGTGACCGTCCTGCCCAACTGCGCGGCCCCCCTGATCGTCCAGGCAACCTTAAGCATTTCGACCGCGATCCTTGACGCCGCCGCGCTCGGTTTCCTGGGCCTGGGCGCCCAGCCGCCGACGCCCGAATGGGGCACCATGCTGGCCAACTCCCTGCAGTTCATCCAGCGCGCCTGGTGGATGGTGACTTTCCCCGGGTTGGCGATCCTCATCACGGTGCTGTCGTTCAACCTGATGGGTGACGGGTTGCGCGACGCGCTCGACCCCAAACTAAAGCAGTCGGTCTGAGGCGGGGATATCCATGGCGCTCCTCGAAATCGAAGGTCTGACGGTGGATTTCGGCGGCTTCCGCGCTGTCGATGGGGTCTCTTACACGATCGAGGAAGGTGAAATCCTCGGCATCGTCGGCGAGTCGGGGTCGGGCAAGAGCGTCAGCCAGCATGCCCTAATGGGGTTGGTCGGTTTTCCCGGCGTCGTAGGCGCCAAGCGCATGCGCTTCGCCGGCACCGACATGCTGGACCTCTCCGAGCGCCGGCAGCGGGCGATCCGCGGCAAAGACATCGCGATGATCTTCCAGGAGCCGATGACCAGCCTCAACCCCTGCTTCACGATCGGCTTCCAGATCGGCGAGGCGCTCAAAATTCACGAGAAATTGAGCCGAAAGGCGCGCAAGGCGCGGATCGTCGAACTCCTCGGGCAGGTCGGCATACCTTCGCCGGCCGAGCGGCTGTCGGCCTTTCCCCATCAGATGTCCGGCGGCATGAACCAACGGGTTATGATCGCCATGGCCATCGCCTGCCAACCCAAGCTGCTGATCGCCGACGAGCCGACGACCGCGCTCGACGTGACCATCCAGGCCCAGGTGCTCGACCTGCTGGTGCGCCTGCAGCGTGACAGTGGCATGGCGCTGATCCTGATCACCCATGACATGGCCGTCGTGGCCGAAACGGCGCACCGCGCGGCCGTTATGTATGCCGGCCAGATCGTCGAGGAGAACGCGGTCGACGCACTGTTCGCCGCGCCGCGCCACCCCTATACCGCCGCCCTGCTCGACGCGCTGCCCGAACGGGGGATCGGCAAGCACCGTTTGCCGACGATCCCGGGTGTCGTTCCGGGCTTTTATGACCGGCCTGCCGGCTGCCTGTTCGCGCCACGCTGCGCCTATGCCGACGGGACTTGTGCGGCGCCGGCGGACTTGCGGATATCGGCCGGTGGCCGCTTGCGTTGCCACCACCCGCTGCCGGGCAAGAGCGCCGCGTGATGGGAAGCGCGACGGTGGTTCGGGCCGAAAATCTCTCGCGGCATTACCGGGTACGGCGCTCGATGTTTGTCAAGCCTGCGACATTGAAGGCGCTCGACGGCGTAAGCTTCGAGCTCGAATCGGGCAAGACGTTGGCGGTGGTCGGCGAATCGGGGTGCGGAAAATCCACCCTCGCCCGCCTGGTTACGCTGATCGAGGCGCCGACCGGCGGTCGGCTCGAGATCGACGGGCAGGTCCTCGAAGGAGTGCGCCGGCGCGATATCGGTGACCTGCGCCGCGCAGTTCAGCTCATCTTCCAGGATCCTTACGGCTCGCTCAATCCGCGCAAGAAGGTCAGCGCAATCCTCGAAGAACCGTTGATCATCAACACCCGCCTCGGTAGAGCCGAGCGCCGCGCCGCGGTCGCCGATATGCTGGCCAAGGTCGGCCTGCGCCAAGAGCAGAGCGAGCGCTACCCGCACATGTTTTCCGGCGGCCAGCGCCAGCGGATCGCCATCGCCCGGGCGCTGATGCTGCGGCCCAAAATAGTCGTCGCCGACGAGCCGGTTTCGGCGCTCGACGTTTCGATCCAGGCCCAGGTCCTCAATCTGCTCAAGGACTTGCAGGAGGAGTTCAATCTCGCCTACCTGTTCATCGCCCACGATCTCGGCGTGGTTCGGCACATCGCCGACGACATAATCGTCATGTATCTGGGGCGGGTGGTCGAACACGGGAGCACCGAAGACATTTTTACGCGCGCTGGCCATCCCTATACGCGAGCGCTTCTGGCCAGTACGCCCAGGCTCGATCCCAAGCTTCGGCGCAAACGGGGCGCGGCGCCCGAGGGCGAGCTACCCTCCCCGCTCAACCCGCCGCCGGGCTGCGCTTTCCACGGCCGCTGCCCACACGCAACCGATTTGTGCCGGCAGGAACGTCCCGAACTGCGTGCGATTGGCGATGTCCGGATCGCCTGCCACCACGCCGAGGCGATTGCATGAACGATTCAACGGCTCGAAGCTCCCCAGCACCTATCCCCTGCCGTTGCCCGCCGCTGCTTCGTCGATCGCCGCCAACACCCGCGGCGGGGACATCGGCAGGTTCTGGAAGCGCAGGCCGGTGGCATTCTCGACAGCGTTGGCTATCGCCGCCATCGGCGGGATGATCGGCACCTCGCCGATGCCGCGCACGCCGTAGGGGTGCTTTGGGTTAGGCACTTCGACGATGACGGTATCGATCATCGGCACGTCCGAGGCGACGGGCATGCGGTAGTCCAGGAAGCCCGGATTCTGTAGCCGCCCATCCTCGCCGTAGACATATTCCTCGTTGAGAGCCCAGCCGATCCCCTGCACGGCGCCGCCCTGGAATTGACCCTCGACATAGGCCGGATGGATCGCCTTGCCCGCGTCCTGCACCACTGTGTAGCGCAAAATCTTGACGCGGCCTGTCTCGCGGTCGACCTCGACATCAACAATGTGCGTGCCGAAACCAGGACCTGCGCCTTGTGCGTTGATCTCGGCGTGGCCGGCGATGGCGCCGCCGGTCTTGCCCGCGACTTTGGCGATGTCGGCCAGCGACAACGGCTCGAACTCGCCGACATTGCTGCTGGCCGGCCGGGCAAAGCCGTTCTCCCAGACGACGCCCTCGGCCGGGACGTCCCAGATCTTGCCGGCGCGCTCGCACAGGATGCCGATCGCCTGGCGGGCCGCCTGGACCGAGGCCATGCCGCTGGCGAAGGTCGCCCGGCTGCCAGCGGTGATGAAGTTGTAACCAAGCGCGCTGGTGTCGCCGATCACCGGGCGCACCTTCTCAAAAGGTATGCCGAATTCCTCGGCCACCATCATCGCCATAGCGGCACGCGAGCCGCCGGCGACGTCGGGCGTGCCAAGCGTCAGCGTCACCGAGCCGTCCTCGTTGATGTTCAACGAAGTCGAAGTTTCGCCACCGATATTGAACCAGAATCCAGTGGCCACGCCGCGACCCTGGTCGGGCCCGAGCTTGGCCTTGTAGTGGGCGTGCTTCTTGGCGGCTTCGAGCGTTTCGATATAGCCGATGGGACCGAAGGTCGGGCCGTAATAAGCCTTGGTGCCCTCCTTGGCAGCGTTCTTGAGCCGAAAATCGAGCGGGTCCATCTCGATCTTCTTAGCCATCTCGTCCACCACACTTTCGACGCCGAAAATGGCGATCGGCGCGCCCGGCGCCCGATAGGCGGCGACCTTGGGGCGGTTCACCGTCACGTCGTTGCCAATGACTTCGAGATTCTCCAAGTCGTAGCGGGTGAAAGCGCACATCGAGGCCATCGGCACCGAGGAGCCGGCGAAAGCGCCGGCCTGGAAGTTGAGCTCGGCCTGGGCCGCGGTGATCGTGCCGTCCCTGGTGCAGCCCATTTTTATCTTGATGTTGGCGCCCGAAGTTGGGCCGGTGGCGCGGAAGACTTCATCGCGGCTCATCACCATCTTCACCGGCCGATTGGACTTGCGCGACAGGACGATCGCCAGCGGCTCGCCGTAGACATTGTTCTTGCCGCCAAATCCACCGCCGATCTCCGAGGCGGTAACGCGGATCTTGGCAATGTCCATTTCGAGAAGCCGTGCGCAATGAGCACGAAAGACGAAGTGCCCCTGCGTCGAGGTCCATATTTCGACCTGACCGTCTTCGGTCGTGCTGACGACGCAGGCTTGAGGCTCGATGTAACCCTGGTGCACCGGCTTGGTATTAAATTCGCGCTCGACGATGATGTCGGCTTCCTTGAAGCCGGCTTCCATATCGCCCTTGGCGAACTTCACACGCTTGGCGAGGTTCGAAGGCTTCTTGGGCTTGGGGTCGAGCCCTTGAGTGTACTGCTCTTCGTGCAGCAGCGGCGCGTCCGGCTTCATCGCCTCGACCACGTCGATGACGTGAGGCAAGATCTCGTACTCGACCTCGATCAGCTTCAGGGCCTTACGCGCAATCGCCTCGCTGGTCGCCGCGACGGCGGCCACCGGGTGGCCGTCATAGAGCACCTTCTCGCGCGCCATCATGTTGCGGGTGACGTCGTAGAAATTGATCACCAGCTCACCGGCGGAGGCGTATTCGACCGGCATGTCGGGAAAATCATCACGGGTGACGACGGCCTTCACGCCGGCCAGCGCCTCGGCCTTGGAGGTGTCGATCGACCTGATGCGAGCGTGGGCATGGGGGCTGCGCAGGGTCTTGCCGACCAGCATGCCGGGCAGGTAGAGGTCGGCGCCGAATTTGGCCCGCCCGGTTACTTTATCGACACCGTCAGGTCGTCTGGGCCGGGTGCCAACGACTTTGAGGTCTTCGTCGCTGGCCGAGCTTTCTCTGGTCAGGTTCATAGCCATCTTACTTCGCCCTCATATCGGCGGCCGTATCAAGGACCGCGCGGATTATCTTATCGTAGCCGGTGCAGCGGCACAGGTTGCCGGCCAACCAGAAGCGCGCTTCCGTTTCGCTCGGATCGGGGTTCTTTTCCAAGAGCGCCTTGGCGGCAACCAAAACACCTGGGGTGCAAATGCCGCATTGCAGAGCGGCAAGATCAAGGAACTTCTCCTGCAACGGGTGTAGCTGCTCGCCCGTGGCCATGCCCTCGATGGTCTCGACCGTGCGACCCTCGCTCTCGACACCGAGCACCAGGCAGGCGCATACGAGGCGCCCGTCGAGGAGGACCGAGCAGGCCCCGCAATCACCCGACCCGCAGCCCTCCTTGCTGCCGGTCAGTCCCATCTCGTCGCGCAACACATCGAGAAGCGTCTGCTGCGGATCGCACAGAAACTCGACCTCGTCGCCGTTGACGCGCGTGGTTACGTGATACTTCGCCATTAGCTTCGCCCCGCGCTTTTATCGTCTTTGGCACGCGCCCTGTCATAAGCGATCCGCGCTGCGCGTCGCGCCATCACCCCGGCAACCTTTATGCGGAATGCCTTGGTTCCGCGCTTGTCGTCGATCGGCCGGCAGGCGGCGCTTGCCGCAACCGCCATTCTATCGAGTGCGGCGTCGTCGAGCTTACTGCCGACCAGCGCCTCGCCGGCTTCGGGAACCAGCAGCACACAGGGGGCTACGGCCCCCAGCGCGACCCTCGCTTGCACGCAAATACCTCCCTCATCGAGGATCAAGCTGATGCCGGCGGCAACCACCGCAATGTCGAGCTCGGTGCGGGGAATAAATCGTAAATATGCGTCGCTCGAATGTTTCGGCGGCGCCGGCAGGAAGATTGAGACGACGATCTCGCCCTTGGCGAGCGATGTCTTGCCGGGGCCGGTGACGATCTCGGCGACTGGCGCCTCGCGCTTTCCGTTGGGCCCGACGATGGTGATCCGTGCATCTGCGACAAAGAGCGCGGGCACGCTGTCGGCCGCTGGCGAGCCGTTGCACAAGTTTCCGCCAATGCTGGCACGCCCCTGGATCTGGGTCGAGCCGATCAACTCGGCGGCCTCGACCACGCCGGGCCAGGCTTTCTTCAGCGCCGCATGCTCGCCAAGCTCGGCGCCGGGAACCGCCGCGCCGATGCGAAATCCGCCATCTTCGGCCGCAATGCTCATCATCTCGGGGATCCGCTTAACGTCGACCAGCAAAGTCGGCTCGATCATGTCGGCGCGCAATTGCACCAGAATATCCGTGCCCCCGGCCAGCACATTTGCCTTTCCGCTCGCCCCGGCGAGCAACGCCACCGCGGCGTCGAGCGTGTCGGGAGCTTCGTAGCGCATCTCGTCCATTCGTATCCGTCCTTAAGTCTATTCGCATCCCGCCGGGCCAGGGATATGGCCGGCATTCGTTTGTTGGATTGAATCCCAGATTGGATGGAACCGGCGCTAGGCCGCCATCACCCGCCCGCGTCTGTCCAAATAAGCCCGATGGCCCGAAACGACAACCAGACGTCCCCGACTAACAGGGTATCCGGCAGCGCATGCCGGGCCGTCAGGGCCGGCCCAGCACGCGGCGTTCGTTCGGCCGGCCTAGGCGCGCTCGGCGTAGGATTTGCGGAAAGCGATCGATAGGGCTTCCTCGGTGACGTTTTCCCCGTAGGTGTAGGCGGGGGAGCGGATTTCCTTGACCATGGAAACATGGACCTTGACCACTTCATGGACCGGATAGGCGTTGCCGTGCTTTGCCCAAAGCGGCTCGGCGACAAAGTCGTATTCCGGCGTTCCTTCGGGCATCAGCATGGCCGTCCCGGCAAAGCGATATCCACGGCGGCGGAAGATATCGACGATGTTGATCTCGATTGCCGGGTTGCGGCGCAGGTTTTCTACCGTATTGGGCGAAGCGATGTTGGCGAATACGAGGTTCTCGCCGTCGAATACCGCCAGCGAGCCCTTGGGAGAAAGGTTCGGTGTCCCGTCCTCATTGACCGTGGCGACGAAACACAACTGCGTCCGCTCCACGAACGACTTCATTTCGTCGGTCAATATTGTCATGGCCGGATCATTGCCTAGCTGTTCGCGTGAAATCAACGCTGTGCTGCTTGCCGTCGAGGTCGAGTTGGGAGGCCACAGGGGGGGTGGTGGCGATCAGTTTGCCGCGCCGGATAACATATAAGCGCGCCGGGCGCAGGCGGATTGCCTCGACGGGGCTGTGCGCCTGGAGCACAAGGAAGTCGGCCTGGCAGCCGGCGTCGAGGCCGTAGCCGTCGAGGTGCAGGATGGCCGCCGCACCGGTGGTGACGGCATCGAACATCGCGCGCATCTCGTCCATGCCGGTCATCTGGCCGACATGCACCGCCATGTGGGCGACCTCGAGCATGTCGTGGCTGCCCAGGCTGTACCACGGGTCCATCACGCAATCATGGCCCAGGGCGAGGGGGATGCCCATGCCCAGCATTTCCTTGATCCGGGTCAGCCCGCGGCGCTTGGGGTAGGTGTCGTGGCGGCCCTGTATCGTGATGTTGATGAGCGGATTGGCGATCGCCGCGACACCGGCCTTTTTCATCAACGGCAGCAGCTTGGAGACGTAGTAATTATCCATCGAATGCATTGAGGTCAGATGCGATCCGGCGACCCGTCCCTGCATGCCGTGGCGCACGGTCTCGGCGTTCAGGGTCTCGATATGGCGCGAGTTGGGATCGTCGGTCTCATCGCAATGCATATCGACAAGCAGGCCACGCTCGCCAGCAATCGCCATCAGCGCCCGAACGCTTTGCGCGCCTTCCTCCATGGTGCGCTCGAAATGGGGGATGCCGCCGACCACATCGACGCCCTTATCGAGCGCCCGACTCAATTGCTCGGCCGCATTAGGATCACGTAGGTAGCCGTCTTGCGGGAAGGCGACGAGTTGAAGGTTGATATAGGGTTTGATCTCCTTGCGAACCTCGATCAGCGCGTCGACCGCCAGCAGCCGCTTATCGCAGATATCGACGTGGCTGCGGATCGCCAGCGTGCCCTTGGCGATCGCCCAACGGCACAGCTCGTGAGCGCGTTCTTTCAGAGCCTCGATTGTAAGCTGCGGCTTGAGCTCGCCCCACAGGGCGATGCCTTCGAGCAACGTGCCGCTCTCATTGACCCGGGGCAGCCCAAAACTGAGGGTCGCATCCATGTGAAAATGGCTGTCGACGAACGGCGGCGTGACGAGATAGCCGCCGGCCTCGATTACTTCGCCCGCCTCGGCATCGATCTTCGCGGCGATCTCGGCGATCCGCCCGTCCTTGCAGGCGATATCGACGCGGGCGCCATCGGGCGTTACTGCGTCTCGCAAGATCAGGTCGAGCATAGGCAAATCCCCTTTATCTACCGACCAGGAATTTAAACCGGAGACAGTATACCTATTTTTCTTTAAATAGGTATACTGTCTCCGGTTTAAATTGATTTTCCGTCAGGTCCGCTCGCCGCGCCGGAAGGGCACCAGCAGCGCCTTGGGATAGAGCGCCTTCCGCGACATGATGATCATCGCCAGGATGGATAAAACATAGGGCGCCATCAAGAAGAACTGGTAGGGGACCGAGACCCCCGGCACCTGCTGGATACGCACCTGCCAGGCGTCGATCCCGGCAAACAACAGCGCGCCCATGAGCGCCTTGCCGGGCCGCCAGGTGGCGAAGATTACCAGCGCCACGCAGATCCAGCCGCGCCCGTTGATCATCGTGAAATAGAAGGCATCGAAGGCCGACATGGTGAGGAAGGCGCCGCCCACCGACATCAACGCGCTGCCGGCCATGACCGCGCCGGTCCGCACCGCCAGCACGTTGATGCCCTGTGCCTCGGCCGCCAGCGGGTTCTCGCCGACCATTCGCACCGCCAACCCCACCGGGCTCTTGTAGAGCACATACCAGACCACGATCACGGCGACGAAGGCCGCATAGGTCAGCGCGGTCTGCTGGAAAAACGCCGGGCCCAGGATCGGAATATCGGACAGGATCGGGATTGGATAGGGCTGGAAGGGCGTGATCTTGGGCGGCGTGGTGGTGCCCGGCAACAGCATGCGGGTGACGAAGTAAGCAAGCGAGGAGGCCAGCATGGTAATGCCGATCCCGGTGACGTGCTGGGAGAGGCCGAGATAGACCACGAAGATGCTGTGCAGCAGGCCGAACAGCGCACCGACGGCGGCAGCGAACAACACGCCGGTGACCAGATCGCCCCCCATATGGACCCACATCCAGCCGCTCATCGCGCCCGCCGTCATGATGCCTTCGATGCCGAGGTTGAGGACGCCGGCGCGCTCGCAGATCAACTCACCCAATGTGCCGAATATGAGCGGCGTTGCGATACGCAACGTCGCGGCCCAGAAGCCAGCGGTAACGAGGATTTCAAAGACGTCCACGGCCTAGCGCCAGCGCAGGCGGAAGCGGGTCAGCATGACACTGACCAGCACCGCGAGGACCGAGGTGGCGACGATCACATCGGCGATATAGGTCGGCACGTTGACTGCCCGGCTCATCGAATCGGCGCCGACATAGATGGCCGCCAGGAATATTGCCGAAGCGACCACGGCCAGCGGGTGGAGGGCCGCCAACATGGCCACGGCGATGCCCGCATAGCCGAATCCGGGCGACAGATCGAGGGTCAAGTAGCCCTTGGTGCCGGCGACCTCGCCGACCCCGGCCATGCCTGCCAGACCGCCACTGATGAGCGCCGTCATTACCACCGTCCGCTTCACCGCGATGCCGGCGAAGGCGGTCGCCAGGACGTTGTAGCCGACAGCTCTGATCTCGTAGCCCCAGACCGTGAAACGCATCAGCAGCCAGACCCCGACCGCCGCCGCCAGGGCGACGATGAAGCCGACATGCAGGCGGCTGCGGCTCAGCAGCTTGGGCAGGACACCCTGATCGATGATCGGCGCGGCCTGCGGCCAGCCCAGCGACATCGGGTCCCGAATCGGCCCTTCGAGCAGATAGTTGACGAGCAGGAGAATGACGAAATTGAGCAATAGAGTGGTCACCACCTCATCGACCTTGAGCTGGTTCTTGAGCAGCGCCGCGAGCAGCAGCAGCAATCCCCCGGCCAGGGCGCCGGCCAGCAATAGGAACGGCACCATCAGGACGCTCGGTAGAACGATCGCCCCGGTGCCGAGCCAAGTCGCCATCAGCGCGCCGGCGTAGAACTGGCCCTCGCCGCCGATGTTCCACAGCTTGGCCCGAAAGGCGATCGCCGCGGCCATACCGGTGAGGATCATCGGCGTCGCCCTGGTCAGGGTCTCGGTGATGGCGAAACGCGAGCCGAGCGCACCCTTGAACAGCAATGCATAGGCATTGAGCGGTGACTGGCCGGCCCACAGGATGAGGACAGCGCAGATCGCCAGCGCCACCAGCACCGCGATCACCGGCGCCGAGGCGATCAGCCACAAGGGGCTCGACTGGCGCGGTTCGAAGCGCATCAGGCCGCTTCGGCCTGGCCGCTCATCATCAGGCCGATCTGCGCTAGGGTGGCTTTCTTGGCATCGAGGGGAAGGCTGAGTCGGCCGCGATAGATGACGATAATACGGTCGGCCAAGTCGCGAAGCTCGTCGAGGTCTTCGGAAATGAGCAGGATCCCCGCCCCCCGTTCGCGCGCTTCGAGCAGCTTGCCGTGAACGTAGGCGATGGCGCCGACATCGAGGCCCCGCGCCGGCTGGTCGGCCAGAATGATCGAAGGATCGTTGTCGAGCACCCGGGCCAGGATCAGCTTTTGTATGTTGCCGCCGGAAAGCAGCCGCGTCTCCTCGCCCAAGCCCTGACAACGGATGTCGTAGGCTTCGATGAGACGGCGCGCCTGCGTCCTGATGGATTTGAAGTTGAACCAGCCGAATCTCGAAATACCCGGATCGCGGCGGCGCTCGCTGATCAGGTTCTCCCAGACCTGCATCTCGCCGACGACGCCGACGCTGTTGCGATCCTCGGGGATGCGGCCGACGCCCTGGCCAATCATCGCCGCCGGGCTGGACTTGGCAGTGTCCTTGTCGAACAGGCGCATAGTGCCGGTTTCCGGGTAAGCAAGGCCGCTGATCAAGGCGGCAAGCGCCTGCTGACCGTTGCCCGAGACCCCGGCGAGGCCGACGATCTCGTGGCGGTGCAGGGTGAGATCGGCTTGTTCAAGCGCGCCGAACCCCTGGCCCCGGCCGACGCTCACGCCGTCCAATTCGAGCAGAGGCTCACCGGGCTCCATCGGCTTGCCCTTGGGGTTGTGGACCGCTCGCCCGACCATCATCTCGGCGAGACCGGCGCGGTCAGCCTTGCTGGTTTGCGTCTCGGCGACGACTTTCCCCCGGCGCAGCACCGCCACCCGGTCGCTGACCCGCAGGATCTCGTGCAGCTTGTGGGAGATGAAAATGATCGACATGCCTTGGCCGACGAGGCTGCGCAGGGTCTCGAACAGCGTGTCGGTTTCTTGTGGGGTGAGCACCGCCGTGGGCTCGTCGAGGATTAGGATTTTGGCCTCGCGGTAGAGGGCTTTGAGGATCTCCACCCGCTGGCGCTCGCCGACCGAGAGATCGGCGATGCGGGCGCCCGGATCGACCTCCAGGCCGAAATCCCGCGACAGCTTGGCGATCCGTGCGCGCGGGGCTTTCAGCTTGCGCCGCCAGGCCCACAAGGACTCCGTTCCAAGGGTGATGTTCTCCAGCACGGTGAGGTTGTCGGCAAGGGAAAAATGCTGGTGCACCATACCGATGCCGGCCTGCAGCGCGGCCTCGGGCTGGCCCGGCGGTAGAGGCTTGCCGAACGCCTCGATACGTCCCCCGTCGGCGGTGTAATGGCCGAAAATGATGCTGACAAGGGTGGTCTTGCCGGCGCCGTTCTCGCCGAGCAGCGCCAGAACCTCGCCGGCTTTCAGGGACAAGTTAATCTTGTCGTTGGCGAGCAGCGGCCCGAACCGCTTGGTGACGTCGATAAGGCGCAGGATATCGGTCATCGGATCGCCCGTATCAGCGCCCGCGACGCGGGCTTGGTTATCTCTTGGGGCGCGAGCCGCCGGCCCCGAGGGCGGCACAATGCCGCCTTTCAGGACCGGCGAACGCGTCGGTCAGTAAGTCGATTTAGGCTTTTTGTCGTTGATCTTGACGGTGAATTTGCCGGCGATGATCGCGGCTTTGGTCATCTCGACCTTGGTCTTGATCGCGGGCGAAATCTTGCTGCTGAACTCGTAATAGGGAGCCAGCGAAGCGCCGCCCTTGGCCATCATCGTCCACTCCTTGTAGTTCGCGGCGATGAACTTGCCCTTCTTGACAAGGCCGATGGCATGGTTGATCGCCGATTCCATGTGCCACAGGGCGGAAGTCACGACGACGTTCTTGCCCTTCTCTTCCTTGTTCATGTCGTTGACGTTGCCAAAGGCGATGATGCCCTTGGAGCGGGCCGCACCGACGACACCCGCGCGCTCGGCATAGAGCACGTCGACACCGGCCTCGATCTGGGCGAAGGCGGCTTCCTTGGCCTTCGGCGGATCGTACCACGAGCCGATGAAGTTGACCTTGAACTGCACCTTGGGATTTACCGAGCGAGCGCCCGCCATGAAGGCGTTGAATAGGCGGTTGACTTCGCCGATCGGATAGCCGCCGACCATGCCGATCTTGTTGGTCTTGGTCATCGAGCCGGCGATCATGCCCATCAGGTAGCAGGGCTCGTGGATGTAGTTGTCGAAGACGGCGAAGTTCTTGCCGTGGGGCTTGAACGGATCGCCCATCAGAAAGGCAACCTTGGGATAATCGTCCGCCACCTTGCGCGCCTCGCGGCTGATCCCGAAGGCTTCGCCGACGATCAAATCAATGCCCTTTTCGGCGTATTCACGCAGCACCCGCACGTAGTCGGTATTGGCGACCTTTTCGGAGAAGACGTAATCGATCTGGCCGGCCTTCTGCGCTGCCACCAGCGCAAGGTGAAGACGGGCGTCCCATTTTTGTTGAATCGGCTGAGTGTAGATGCCGGCTACCTTGATCTTTTCCGCCAGCGCTTGGCTGCCCAACGCCACCATGCCAACCATCAGCGCCAGGGCCACGAACAGGCCCTTCGTAATATTCATCCTCATGATCCGGTTACCTCCCCTGATTTTTGAACGGGCCGCGGCGGGACTGGAACGACTGATTTTCCTATCATGCGCACATGCCGCTTCGAGCGATGTCCCATACCCGTTCGGTGATCCCATCCGTTTCGTCGCAACAGACCCGAACATTGGTGGGCGATAAACTAACAAACGCTCGCTGGCCCGGCCAGAATTTTTACCATTTGGCCAATATTTTGCGCCAGACGCTAAACACAAAACGCTACTTCGTCCCGTAGATCCTGTCGCCGGCGTCGCCCAGACCCGGCAGAATATAGCCATGATCGTTGAGCTGGCGATCCACCGCCACGGTATAGAGCGGCACGTCGGGATGAGCGGTGGTAAAGGCCTCGACTCCCTCGGGCGCCGCCAGCAGGCATATGAATTTGATGCGCTTGGCGCCCAGCTCCTTGATTCGGGCGATCGCCGCGATGGCCGAATTGGCGGTTGCCAGCATCGGATCAACTGCGATGACCAGCCGCTGGTCGAGGCCTCCGGGCAGCTTTTTGTAGTACTCGACCGGCTGCAACGTCTCGGGGTCGCGGTAGAGCCCGATATGGCCGGCCCGCGCCGAGGGCACCAGATCGAGCATGCCTTCGAGCAACCCATTGCCGGCCCGTAGGATGGAAACGAAACAAACCTTCTTGCCCGACAGCATCGGCGATTGCATTTTCTCCAGCGGCGTCTCGATCTCGCGCAGCTCGATTTCCAGATCGCGCGTCACTTCGTATGCCATTAGCAAGCTGACTTCGCGTAACAGCTGACGGAAATGCGCCGTCGGCGTCGTCTTGCGTCGCAGCAGCGATAATTTGTGCTGGACCAATGGGTGGTCGATGATGGTGAGGTTGGAATGGGTCATGGCGCTCTCTTGTGGAATAGCCCTCTGTTTATCTCCTCCGCTCCGTCCGGAATAGAGGTGCCGGCACGATCAATGGTGAAGGCCCGCGAATTATTAAAAAAATTGTCCAAGCGATAAAGAAAAAGGCTAGGCTGGGACGAAACACACGAGGGTGGAGGCCCGGCATGGCGGCAGTGAAAAATATCGGGGACATCGCGGCGGAACGGCTATCGAAGGCTGCCTGCGCTGATAATTTTGGCGACATTCACCCGCCCTATGATCGCCAGCAGGCCGTGGTCGAGGCAGACAGGTGTTATTTCTGCCACGACGCACCGTGCATGACGGCCTGCCCGACCAGCATCGACGTGCCTCTGTTCATTCGTCAGATCTCAACCGGGAACGTCGAGGGATCGGCGAAAACGATCTTGCAGCAGAACATCATGGGCGGGATGTGCGCGCGGGTCTGCCCGACCGAAACGTTATGCGAGCAGGTCTGCGTCCGCAACGAGGGTGGCGAAGGCAAGCCGGTCAAGATCGGCTTGTTGCAGCGCTTCGCGGTCGATGCGTTGATGGCCACGGGAACCCACCCTTTCGAGCGGGCCAAATCGAGCGGCAAGCGCGTCGCCGTGGTCGGCGCCGGGCCCGCCGGGCTGGCCTGCGCCCACCGGCTGGCCACCCTCGGCCATGCGGTCGTGCTCTACGAGGCGCGCGATAAGCTGGGCGGGCTCAACGAATATGGCATCGCAGCCTACAAGACGATCGATGGGTTCGCGCAGGCCGAGACGCAGTTCATCCTATCGGTCGGCGGCATCGAGGTAAAAAGCGGCATGCGGCTTGGCGAAGATATCAGCCTCGGCAAATTGCGCGGCGAATATGACGCTGTATTTCTGGGGCTCGGTATGGGCGCGGTCAACGCCCTCGGCCTCGAGGGCGAGGATTTGGACAACGCCATCGACGCGGTCGACTTCATCGCAAGGCTGCGCCAGGCAAAGGATCCATCGAAGATCCCGGTCGGCCGGCGCATCGTCGTCATCGGTGGCGGTATGACGGCAATCGACATCGCCGCGCAGACCAAGCTGCTGGGCGCCGAGGAAGTAACGCTGGTCTATCGCCGCGGGCAGGCGCAGATGAAAGCGAGTGCCTACGAGCAGGAACTGGCACAAACACGCGGCGTGACCATCCGCCATTGGGCCGAACCCAAGCGGTTGATCGGCGAGGGCAAAACACTGGCGGCGGTCGAATTCGAGCGCACCGCGCCCGGCTCCAATGGGGGCCTGAAGGGTACCGGCGAGCACTTTACATTGGCTGCCGACATGGTCTTCCGGGCAATTGGGCAAAAGTTCGTCGCGGCTTCTATCGACGGTGACGATCAGAGCCCCAAGCTGGTCAAAGGCCGCATTGCCATAGACGGCCAACGCAAGACGAGCCTGGCCGATGTGTGGGCCGGCGGCGACTGCGTCGATGCCAGCGAGGATTTGACCGTCGCCGCGGTCGAGGACGGCAAGATAGCGGCCCAGGCAATCGACCAATTTCTGACGGAGAGTTGATGATGGCTGACCTTCGCTCGAACTTCATCGGGATCAAATCCCCTAATCCCTTCTGGTTGGCCTCGGCTCCGCCGGCCGACCGCGAGATCAACGTCGTGCGCGCCTTCAAAGCCGGCTGGGGCGGTGTCGTGTGGAAAACCCTCGGCCTCGACCCGCACATCGTCAATGTCAACGGGCCCCGCTACGGCGCAATCTATGGCGGCGACCGCCGGATTGCGGGCTTCACCAATATCGAGCTCATCACCGATCGTCCGCTGGAGATCAATCTGCGCGAGATCAAGACGGTCAAGCGCGACTGGCCCGACCGGGCAGTGGTCGTCTCGCTGATGGTGCCCTGCGAGGAGGAGGCCTGGAGCGAGATCCTGCCGCTGGTCGAGGAGACCGGAGCCGACGGTATCGAGCTCAACTTCGGCTGTCCCCACGGCATGTCCGAGCGCGGCATGGGCTCGGCCGTCGGGCAAGTGCCCGAGTACATCGAGATGGTCACACGCTGGTGCAAGAAACTCACCTCGATGCCGGTGATCGTAAAGCTGACCCCCAACATCACCGATATTCGCTACCCCGCACGGGCGGCCAAGGCAGGTGGCGCCGATGCGGTATCGCTGATCAATACCATCACTTCGATCATCGGCGTCGATCTCGAGTCCATGGCGCCCGAGCCGGTCAACGACGGCGAGGGCACCCATGGCGGCTTCTGCGGGCCTGCGGTGAAACCGATCGCGCTCCACATGGTCACCGAGATCGCCCGCGATTCAGAAACCCAAGGACTGCCGATCTCGGGCATCGGCGGGATCACGCAATGGCGCGACGCCGTCGAATTCATGGCTCTCGGCGCTTCCAATGTGCAGGTCTGCACCGCCGCCATGACCTATGGTTTCAAGATCGTCGAGGAGTTGATCGAAGGCATGAAGAGCTGGATGGACGACAACGGCCACGAGAGCTTCGATACGTTTATCGGCGCCGCCGTGCCCAAAGTCATCAACTGGCAGTACCTCAACTTAAACTACGTCGCCAAGGCGCGGATCGATCAGGATCTGTGCATCAAGTGCGGGCGCTGCCACATCGCCTGCGAGGACACCTCGCACCAGGCGATCACCGCGACCCTGAACGGCGAGCGCTATTACGAAGTCCAGGACGACGAATGCGTCGGCTGCAATTTGTGCGTTTGCGTCTGCCCCGTCGAGAATTGCATCACGCTGGTGCAGATGACCGAAGGCACCGACCCGCGAACCGGCAAGCAAATCGACCCCGAATACGCCAACTGGACGACCCACCCCAACAACCCCCTGGCGAGCGAGGGTTGAGGCGCGAGAGCATGGGCCGGCAATTCCGCTCGGCGCGGCCCAAATCAGCGCGGCCCAAATCAGCGCGGCAAGAGGCCGCGCAGCAATATGGCGGGCACGACTTCGTTGGCTTTGCCGAACAGAGCCTCGCGGTCACCAGGCAGCACGGCGTCGATCTGCGCCTCGAAGTCGGCGTAGTGTTGGGTCATCGCCCACAGCATGAAGACGAGATGATAAGGATCGAGGCTCGCGATCCTGCCGTCGGCCGCCCATTTCTCGAAGATTCTGGCCTTTTCCTCGACCAGCCCGCGCAGTCTGGTTTGCAGCACTCGGAGCAGCATCGGCGCACCCTGGGTGATCTCGTTGAGAAAGAGGCGCGATTCAGCGGGGCGGGTCTTGGAGAATTCGAGCTTGCGGGTGATGTAGCGGCGGATTTCGGTCTCGGGATCGCCGTCGGCGCGGATTTCCTCGAACGGCGCCAGCCACATTTCAAGGGTCCGGCGCAACACCGCGAGGTAAATCTCCCGCTTGCGGCCGAAATAGTAAAGCAGGTTGGGCTTGGACATGCCGGCCGCTTCGGCGATCTGGTCGACCGTCGCGCCGCGGAACCCGTGGGAGGAGAACTCTTCCAGCGCCGCATCGAGGATGCGCTGGTGATTGCGCGCTTGAATGCGGGTGCGCTTCTTGGTGCGGCTGGCCCTGGCAGTGTTGATTTCCATCATTGCTCAGCGATAGCGCGATGAATGCGCGCGGTCATCATTTTTCTGTTGCGCCAGTGACCTCCCTTTGCTTGGGGCCAGCGGGCGCGGCTTGAATATCGCGGCCTTGTCGGCCAACGTGGTGCAAATGAGTTTCGGGGATAGGAGAACGGCATGGCGAAGGTCAAGGGTGGGCTTATTCAGATGTCGCTCAAGGGCGATACCTCGATGGCGCCGGCGAAGATCAGGGACAAAATGCTGGAGGCCCATCTGCCATTGATCGACGAGGCGGGTAGCCAGGGGGTCCAGGTCTTATGCTTCCAGGAGGTCTTCACCCAGCCCTATTTCTGCCCCAGTCAGGATGCCCGCTGGTATAAAGCCGCCGAGGCGATCCCGGATGGACACACCGTCTCGCTGATGCAGGAATACGCCCGCAAGCACGGCATGGTCATCGTCGTGCCGATCTACGAGGAGGAAATGACCGGCGTCTATTACAACACCGCCGCCGTGATCGACGCCGACGGCAGCTACCTCGGCAAGTACCGCAAAACCCACATCCCCCATATCGCCGGATTTTGGGAGAAGTTCTTCTTCAAGCCCGGCGCCTCGGGCTGGCCGGTCTTCGACACCCAGTTCTGCAAGCTCGGCGTCTATATCTGCTACGACCGCCATTTTCCCGAAGGTTGGCGTGCGCTGGCCCTGAATGGAGCCGAATACATCGTCAATCCCTCGGCGACTGTGACCGGGATATCGGAGTATCTTTGGAAGCTCGAACAGCCGGCCTCGGCGGTCGCCAACGGCGTCTATATCGGCGCCATCAACCGGGTCGGCACCGAGGCGCCCTGGGATGTCGGCGAGTTCTACGGGCAGAGCTACTTCGTCAACCCGCGCGGCGAGATCGAGGCCATCGCCAGTCGCGACAAGGACGAGCTTGTGGTCCACGAAATGGACTTCGACATAATCCGCGAGATCCGCGACAAGTGGCAGTTCTACCGCGACCGGCGCCCCGAGACATACGGCTCCCTGACGACGCTGTAATAGATGAATAGGGTAAATAATGGCTGATACAAAAAACCTCGGCATCGATGGAAAGCGCTTGTGGACCAGCCTAATGGACATGGCCAAGATCGGCGCGACACCCAAGGGCGGGTGTTGCCGGTTGGCCCTGACCGATCTCGACAGGGAGGCGCGCGATCTGTTCGTGCAATGGTGCGAGGGCGCCGGCTGCACCATCAAGATCGACAAGATGGGCAATATCTTCGCCCGCCGCGAGGGTCGCGATAACAGCCTGCCGCCGGTGATCACCGGCAGCCACCTCGACACCCAGCCGACCGGCGGACGGTTCGACGGGGTTTATGGGGTACTGGCCGGGCTCGAAGTGGTGCGCTCGCTGAACGATCTCGACTACCAGACCGAGCGCCCGATAGAAGTCGCGGTGTGGACCAACGAGGAAGGCTCGCGCTTTCCCCCGGCGATGGTCGCCTCGGGCGTCTTCGGCGGCGAATTCACCCTCGAATACGGGCTTTCGCGCTCCGACCGCGACGGCAAGACGATGGGCGAGGAGTTGCAACGCATCGGCTATGCCGGGACTGAAGAAGTCGGTGGACGCGAGGTCCACGCCTATTTCGAGACCCATATCGAGCAGGGCCCGATCCTCGAAGCCGAGGAGAAGACGATCGGCGTGGTCACCGGCGCGCAAGGCCAGCGCTGGTACGAGCTGACTTTTACGGGCGTCGAATCCCATGCCGGGCCGACGCCGATGGACAGCCGTAAGGATGCCTTGCTGGGCGCCGCGCGGGTTGTCGATCTGGTCAACAAGGTGGGGCTCGACAACGCACCGCTGGCCTGCGCCACCGTCGGCATGCTCGATGTCTATCCCAACTCGCGCAACGTGATCCCGGGGCGGGTCTTCCTGACCATCGATTTCCGCCATCCCGAAGATGATGTTCTGGCCGGCATGGACAAGACCATGCGAGCGGCGGTCGAGAAAATCGCCGGTGATATCGGTCTCGAATACGAGCTCGAACAGATCTTCTACTACGCGCCTGTTCCCTTCGAGGAGAGTTGCGTTGCTGCCGTCCGCGAGGCCGCGCGCGAAACCGGACATTCGGCGCGCGAGATCGTCTCGGGCGCCGGGCACGACGCCTGCTACCTGGCCAACGTCGCCCCTACGGCGATGGTCTTCATCCCCTGCATCGACGGCATCAGCCACAACGAGATCGAGGATGTGAAACCCGAATGGATCACCGCCGGCGCCGACGTGCTGATGCGGGCGATTTTGGAAAAGGCCGGACACGCAGGATGAGTTCGGCGGCGATAGGATAAATCACGGGAGACCGGCATGGCCTTACATATCAAAGGCGGCACCGTCGTCACCGCCGAGCGCAGCGTGCGGGCCGACGTGGTCACCGAGGGCGGCAAGATCGTCGCCGTCGGCGAGAGGCTCGAAGCGCCGAAGGGCGCGGAGGTGATCGACGCCGGAGGCTGCTATGTCATGCCCGGAGGGATCGATCCGCACACCCATATGGAATTACCCTTCATGGGCACGGTGGCCTCGGAGGATTTTTTCTCGGGCACCACCGCGGCGGCCTGCGGCGGGACGACGATGATCATCGACTTCGTCATCCCCGGCCCAAGGGAAGACATCATGGAGGCCTATCAGACGTGGCGTGGCTGGGCCGAAAAATCGGCCGCCGATTACAGCTTCCACGTCGCCATCACCTGGTGGGACGACAGCGTCCACAAGGCGATGGAAACCCTGACGACAAAGCACGGGGTCAACAGCTTCAAGCATTTCATGGCCTACAAGGGCGCCATCATGGCCGACGACGAGGTGCTGGTGAACAGCTTCACCCGGGCCCGCGAGTTGGGCGCCATCTGCACCGTCCACGCCGAGAACGGCGAGTTGGTCTTCCACCTGCAGCAGGAACTTCTGGCCAAAGGCATCACCGGCCCCGAGGGTCATCCCCTATCGCGCCCGCCGGCGGTCGAGGGCGAGGCCGCCAACCGCGCCATCCGCATCGCCCAGGTGATCGACGTACCGCTCTACGTGGTCCACAATAGTTGCGAGGATTCGGTAGAGGCGATCACCCGCGCCCGCAACGAGGGCCAGCGAGTCTTCGGCGAGGTTCTGGCCGGACACCTGCTCATCGACGACAGCGTCTACCAAAATCCCGACTGGGAGTTCGCCGCCGCCCATGTAATGAGCCCGCCCTTCCGCCCGAAACATCATCAGCGCGCCCTGTGGCGGGCGCTGCAGGCGGGGATGCTGCAAACCACCGCGACTGATCATTGCTGTTTCTGCGCGCCCCAGAAGGCGATGGGCAAGGACGACTTCACCCTGATCCCCAACGGCACCGGCGGGGTCGAAGACCGCATGCATGTGCTGTGGCATCACGGGGTCAACAAAGGGCGGCTGACGATGAACGAATTCGTCGCCGTCACTTCGGCCAGCGCCGCCAAAATATTCAATATTTACCCGCGCAAGGGTGATATCGCGGCCGGCTCGGACGCCGATATCGTGGTCTGGGATCCTGAGAAATCACGCACGATTTCGAAGGACACCCACCACCAGAACATCGACCTCAACATCTTCGAGGGGATGGAAGTGCGCGGCATCAACGTGGTCACGGTGAGCCAAGGCAAGATCGTCTTTATGGACGGCGAGCCCCGCACCGAGCGCGGCGTCGGGCGCTATATCGACCGGCCCACCTACGCGCCCTACTATGACGCGATTCAGAAGAGAAGCGACATGCACGCGCCCAAAGCCGTCGAGCGGGTGTAGCTTCGGGACCGGCGCCGCGCCGGGCTGGCGGGCGATCCGGCGCAGGTCCTGCTAATTCAGTTTGCCGGCCTCGAAGCTGACAACCGTGTTGGCCATCTCAATCCTCCAGGAAGGGCAGGTTCAATCCTTCTTCTCGGGCACAGGCGATGGCGTCCTCGTAGCCGGCATCGGCGTGGCGCATCACCCCGGTAGCCGGATCGTTCCACAATACGCGGCCGATGCGCTGGCCCGCTTCCGCGCTGCCGTCGCAGACCACCACCAGACCGGCGTGTTGGGAATAGCCAATGCCCACCCCGCCGCCATGATGCAGCGAGACCCAGGTGGCCCCCGAGGCGGTGCTCAGAAGCGCGTTCAGCAGGGGCCAGTCGGAGACCGCGTCCGAGCCGTCGCGCATGGCTTCTGTCTCGCGGTTGGGGCTGGCCACCGAGCCCGAATCGAGATGGTCGCGGCCAATTACGATAGGTGCCGAAACCTCGCCGCTGGCCACCATCTCGTTGAAGGCCAGGCCCAACCGGTGCCGCTGTCCCAGACCGACCCAGCAGATACGCGCGGGCAATCCCTGGAATTGAATGCGCTCGCGCGCCATATCGAGCCAGTTGTGCAGGTGCCGGTCGCCCGGGATCAGCTCCTTGACCTTGGCGTCGGTGCGATAAATGTCCTCCGGGTCACCCGACAGAGCCACCCAGCGGAAAGGCCCGACGCCCCGGCAAAACAGCGGCCTGATATAAGCCGGCACGAAGCCGGGAAAATCGAAGGCGTTTTCGAG
>JAPULJ010000094.1 GCA_027295145.1 Alphaproteobacteria bacterium
CCCCCGGAGGGACTCGAACCCCCACTCCCTTGCGAGAAGCAGATTTTGAGTCTGCCGCGTCTACCAGTTCCGCCACAGGGGCTAACCTTGGCAACCTAGTGCTTGAGCGCCGGGATCATAAGCGTGCTGGCAGTGCGGTCAACCGGCTTGGCTCGGTGCGGGTAATCCTCGCACGTGCCTCGCACACATCCCGATTGCCCGCGACCAGCGCGCCTGCTACATCCCGCCCCGATGCTGCGTTCGCTTTATGACTGGACGATGGGGCTGGCGGCCCACCGCAACGCCATGGCGGCGCTTTCCGCGATCGCCTTTGCCGAGGCTTCGTTCTTTCCCCTGCCCGCCGATCTGCTGCTGATCCCGATGGTCATCGCCGCCCGCGAGAAGGCGTGGCGGATCGCCCTTGTCTGCACCATCGCTTCGGTCATCGGCGGGGTATTCGGCTACGGTATCGGCTATTTTCTCTACGAGACGCTGGGGCGCTGGCTGCTCGAACTTTATGGCTACGCCGAGCAGTTCGCGAAGTATCAGCTTCTCTACAACAAATGGGGTTTCTGGATCGTCATGGTCGGGGGGCTGACCCCGCTTCCCTACAAAGTGGTGACCATTGCCAGCGGGCTGGCCCGCCAGGATATTTTTATCTTCGTGCTCGGCTCGGTGACCTCGCGGGGCTTGCGATATTTCGTCGTGGCGGCGCTGTTGTGGCAGTTCGGCCCGCCCATCCGTGATTGGATCGAGCGCCGCCTGGGCCTCGCCGCTACCCTTTTCGTGGTCCTGCTGATCGGCGGCTTCGTGTTGATCCGCTATGTGGTGTGATCCCAGAAGCCGGGGCCCGGCTTCCGGACAAGCGTGACTCCCATCATTCGGGACGCGGGCTGAGCACTCTGGCGTGGGCAGGAGATCACCAAACCAGAAGCCGGCGCCCGGCTTCTGGACAAGCGCGACCGCGCGCCCGAGCTTATGCGAGGCAGCCAAGGGAGCGGACGCGACCGCCCGGCGTTTGAGGGAACATGAAATAAGCAGCGGACGCGACCACCCGGCTTCTCCAGGTAAATGATTTAACCCGCGACGAAAGGCCGCTCTTTTCCCGGCCGGCGTAAGCGCTGATAATAGGCGCCATGCGCGATCCTGCCCGTCTTGCCCCGGCATTGGTTCTGGCCACCAGCGCCTCCTTGATGCTGGGGGCGCTGGCGTTTCAATATATCGGCGGGCTCTTCCCGTGCCCGCTCTGCATTTTCCAGCGCTATCCCCACGTCATTACCATCGTGCTCGGCGTGCTGGCCCTCGGCCATCTGCTCGCCGGGCGAAATCGAGCAGTGCCTTGGCTGCTGGGGCTGGCCGGGCTCAGCCTGCTGGCCGGGGCCGGCATCGCGGTCTTCCATGTCGGGGTTGAGCAGCATTGGTGGCAGGGGTTATCGAGCTGCGCTGGGCCCGGCGCCGGCGCCAGTCTGGCCGACACGCTCAACCAGGCCAGGGCCGGCCCAGCGGCGCGGTGCGATGAGGTTGCGTGGTCGCTGTTTGGTATTTCGATGGCCGGTTACAATGCGCTGATATCCATTGCTGTCGGGCTCTTCGCCTTTTGGGCGGCGGGGCGCTGGCTGAGGACGGGTCGTTGAATACTGCAAGGAAAAAGCCTCGCCGCAAAACCACCCGTCGCAAAACCACCGGCCATAAAACGACGCGCCCCAAAACCACCGGCGAGCGTAGCCTTCCCGGCGATCCGCCGAGGGACGAGTTGATCGCCCGCATGATCCGGGTCGATCAGGCCGGCGAGTACGGCGCGGTGCGCATCTACGAGGGCCAGCTCGCCGTGCTCGGCCGCAGCGAGGCCGGCCCGGCGCTCCGTGCCATGGCCGAAAAGGAGCGCGAGCACCTTTTGGTGTTCGATAAGATGATCGCCGAGCGCGGCGTACGGCCGACGGCGATGGGGCCAATTTGGCATGTCGCCGGCTATGCCTTGGGCGCGGCAACGGCGCTGCTCGGCGAGCGCGCGGCGATGGCCTGTACGGTCGCGGTCGAGGAGGTAATCGAAGATCATTACGCCCGCCAGGCCGAAGAGCTGGGCGACGACGAAGCAGACTTGCGCGGCAAAATCGAGGAATTCCGCGCCGACGAGCTCGAACACCGCGACGAGGCACTGGCCCGCGGCGCCGAGGGCGCGCCCGCCTACGAAGCCTTGACGGCGGCAATCAAGGCGGGCTCGCGGCTCGCCATCTGGCTGTCGACGCGGATATAGTCGTCCTTCGACAAGCACAGAATGATAGCTCGGCTGGTGCAGGTGGATGGCTCCAACCAGAAGCCAACGCCCGGCTTCTGGACAAGCGCGCCCTTCGGCAAACTCAGGAGCGCGCCCGAGCTAATGCGAGGCAGCCAAGGACGCGGATGCGACCGCCCGGTGTTTGAGGGAACACGAAAGAGGAAATAATCGATGGCAGACCCCAAACTCCTTTACGAGATTCGCGGCCGGACGGCCTGGATCACGCTCAACCGGCCCGACGATCTCAACTGCATCGATGGCGATTTGGGGCGCGAGATTGCGCTGGCGGTCGAGGCGGCGGAGGCCGACAAAGATGTGCGGGCGCTGGTCTTCACCGGCGCCGGCAGGGCTTTTTGCGCCGGCTACGACCTTAAATACGTGCTCGACATTGTGAGCCGCCAGGACCCCGAAGAGATCCGCCGCTTCATGGCCGGGGCGCTCGCTTTGTCCACCCGCATTGTCGGGTGCGAGAAGCCCGTGATCGCCGCGGTCAACGGCATTGCCGCCGCCGGCGGCTTGGAGCTGATCCTGTCATGCGATTTGGCGATCGCCGCCGAAGGGGTGAGGATCGCTGATGCCCACGCCAATTACGGGCTTCTGCCGGGGGCGGGCGGCTCGGCCTTGCTGCCGCGCAGGATCGGGCCGGTGCGCGCCAAGTATCTGCTTTATTCCGGCGAGTTCGTCGCTGCCGAGACCTTGCGCGACTGGGGCCTCTTCAACGCCGTAGTGCCGGCCGACAAGCTGCTCGGCGAGGTCGAGCAACTGGCCGCCAAGATCACCGCCAAGAGCCCGCTGGTCATTCGGCGCATGAAGCATCTCGTCGATGACGGGCTCGATTCCTCGCTCGCCGTCGCCTTGCGTGCAGAGACCAAGGCTTGGGAGGCTCACGCCCTGGCCGAGGATTTCATGGAAGGGCTTACCGCGTTTTCGGAAAAACGCGAGCCGGATTATAAGGGACGGTAGCAGCCGGCCGGAATCTGCCCAGGATTCAACTCGGCGCTTGAGTGAACGAAAACCATTTAATCGGGATCGAGTTCGGTGTCCCAGTACAGGAAATCGCCCCAGCTTTCGTGCAGATAGTTGGGCGGGAAGCGCTGGCCGTTGACCTGCAACTGGTAGGAGCTTGGCTGCACCACCGGTTGGCGCGGGAACATCTTGGCTTCGCGCGGAAGGCGATTGCTTTTGTGCAGATTACACGTGCTGCAGGCAGTCACGACATTGGTCCAGGTGGTGCGTCCGCCGCGCGAGCGCGGTACCAGATGATCGAAAGTCAGCTTTTCGGCGAGGCCGGAATAGGCGCAGTACTGACACGAGAAACGATCGCGCAGGAAGACGTTGAACCGGGTAAAGGCGGGCCGACGGCGGGCGGCGACGAAATCTTTCAGTGCGATCACGCTGGGCAGGCGGAAGGCGCGGCTAGGCGAATGCACCGCGCGCTCGTACTCGGAAACGATGTTGACGCGGTCCAAGAACACCGCCTTGATCGCATCCTGCCAGCCCCACAGGGATAGGGGAAAGTAGCTGAGCGGGCGGAAATCCGCGTTCAGCACCAGCGCATGGCAGCGTTCAAGCGGCGGCGACATCAGATGTCATCTCCTTGCGAAACGGCCCGGACGTTACAACGGATATGGTTGCCATGTCATTATGGATCGCTAATTTTATTCCAAACTGCGACTCTCCAACTGCCTTAAGTCAGTCTTTTGCGCGGGCGTAGTAATGCCACAGCAAGTGCGCAGCCGCGCTCCGGCAGGGTCGCCAGGCCTCGGCGATCTTGATCATTTTCTTGGCATCGGGGCGCTTCTTCAGACCCCTGATGCGCTGGGTCGCAATCAGCAACGCCAGGTCGTCGGCCGGGAACACATCGGCGCGGCAAAGGGCGAATATCAGATAGATCTCGGCGCTCCAGCTGCCGATGCCGTTGATCTTGACCAATTCGGCGACCGCCGCTTTGTCCTCCATCGCGGACAGCCCGTCGAGATCGACCCGGCCGAGGCGCACGTCGCTGGCCAGTCCACGGGCGTAGGCGATCTTCTGGCGGCTGAGCCCCAGCTCGCGCAAGGCGGTTTCGCGCTGGGTCAACAGCCCTTGCGGGGTCAGCGGTGAGATCGCCACCTTCAGCCGCTTCCAGATCGCCCCGGCGGCGGCGATCGAAAGCTGTTGGCTGACAATCGTCCGCAAGAGAGCCTCGAAACCCGGGTCGCGCTGGCGCAGTTTGGGATGGCCGTGCGCCTCGAGCGCGCCCGCCATTTGCTCGTCATTGTCGGCGATGTAGCGCAATCCGCGTTTCAGCGAGGCATCGTTAAGAAGTTCCATCTGTGTATCCAAAACTAGTCCAAGTCTGGCGCCAGGCG
This sequence comes from Alphaproteobacteria bacterium, assembly GCA_027295145.1. Lineage (GTDB taxonomy): Bacteria > Pseudomonadota > Alphaproteobacteria > JAPULJ01 > JAPULJ01 > JAPULJ01. The sequence continues at coordinate 4,606 of JAPULJ010000094.1, forward strand.
CCGCCACGCTTCACTATAAGGTCGCCATGCCCATTGTCACCCGATTCGCGCCAAGCCCCACCGGGCGCCTGCATACCGGGCACGCTTACGCCGCGCTCTTCGCCTGGGGTGCAGCGAGGCTCGCCGGCGGGCGCTTTCTCTTGCGTATCGAGGACATCGACGGCGGCCGCAGCCAGCCTGAATCCGAGGACGCCATCTATCGCGACCTTGCCTGGCTGGGGCTCGAATGGGAGACGCCTGTGCGTCGCCAGTCCGAACATTTCGAAGATTACCGCGAGGCACTGGCCCGGCTCGCCGATATGAACCTGCTCTATCCCTGCTTTTGCACCCGGGCCGAGATTCGCGCCGAGATCGAACGCGCCGGCTCGGCCCCGCATCTGCCGCTGCACAGTCCCGAGGGGCCAATCTACCCCGGCACCTGCCGGCGGGTGGAGCCGGGCGAACGCCAGCGACGGATCGACCGGGGCGAGCCCCACGCGCTGCGCCTCGACGTCGCCCGCGCCGCCCGGCTCGCCGGCCCTTTGAGTTGGACCGACCGGCTGCGCGGCGAGCAGCCGGCGACCCCTGAAATATTCGGCGATATCGTGCTGGCGCGAAAGGACGTGCCGTGCAGCTACCACCTTGCGGTGACGCTCGACGATGCGTTGCAGGGGATAACCCTGGTGACGCGCGGCGAGGATCTGCTATTTGCCAGCCACATCCACCGTCTCCTGCAGGCGCTCCTCGGGCTGGCGACCCCCGAATACCACCACCACGAACTCATTACCGGCCCCAACGGTGAGCGTCTCGCCAAGCGCGACAAATCAATCACCATCGAAGCCTTGCGCGAAGCCGGCAAGAGCCCGGCGGAAGTGATCGCGATGGCGGGGTTCGGTGAGTAAACCATCATGCTCTAGCGTTCGCGCTCGTCGTAGACCCAGCCTCTATAAGTCGGGTTCTTGTCCTTCATATCCTCGTAAATCCACACCATGCGGTCGAGGAACCACAGCTTGCTGAGAATCACGAGAACATTGCCCGTTACCGTCGGCCACGCGTCCAGCCGCCAAAGTCCCCAGATGAGGAGCATGAGGCCGATTCCGGAGCAGACGCTTAAAACGAGCGGCATGAACCGATGGCGCTCGGGCACCGACAACGTCCTGCGCGCCAGCCAGACCCGTTCGCCGAACACGCCCTTCGAGGCCCAGTTATCGGTCGCGCGCGGTCTTGCAAAGATGCGCGGGTTGAACCAGGTCCAGAGGAGGGCGACCGCAACACCGGCGAGGCACCACCAGCCAAGCCAAACCCGGCTCCATACCGCCAGGGATATCAATGGCAGTGCGGTTGTCCGCGTGTAGACGCTCCACGGGTTGGCATGGCGCGCCCAAGTCTCGTCCGACATTCGGAACAGCTTTGCGATTCGCGATTCAAATGTCTTTCGCATGGTCGCCTTGACGAATTTGTCCGGCCGCCCTCTACCCCGTGGCCACCGGCGGCAGGGCCCAGGGCTGGGCTTCCTCGAAGGCGCGGGCGGCGCGCAGGACAGCGGCCTCGCCGTACATTGGCCCAACGATCTGCAAGGCCGCCGGCAGCCCGGCGCCGGTCAGACCGCAGGGAATGCTAGCCACGGGTTGGCGCGTAAGATTGAACGGGTAGGTCCACGGGGTCCAGTCGACCCATTGCTCGCCACCCTTCTTGTCGGGTGCGATTTGGCCGGCCGGGAATGCAGCAACGGGAAGTGTCGGCGTCAGCAGCAAATCGTAGTCTTGCATGAACTCCTGCATGGCGAAGCCGAGCGTTTGGCGGCCGTCGAGGGCGGCGATGTAGTCGGCTTGGCTGATCGCCTCGCCGAGGCCGGCGCAGGCAATAAGGCCTGGGTCCATCTCTGCCTTCTGGCTGGGCGTGAAGTCCTTCAGGAGGTGGGCGGCGCCGGCGAACCAGTGCTTGGTGAAGATGTCGCCAGCGCCGGCGATCGGCGGCTCGGCCTCTTCGATCTCGGCCCCCAGATCGGCGAAGGTTCTGACCGCGCCGGCGATCAGTGCAGCAATGTCGGGTTCGACTTCGATCCCGCCGGGCGCCGCGGCAAAGGCGATCTTGGTCCCCCTCATTGAGGCGTCGAGCCCGAGCCGGTAGTCGTGGCCCCCAGTTGGCAGCGCATACCAGTCGCGCGCGTCCGCGCCGGCAATCACGCTCAGCATGAGCGCAGCATCGCCGACGTCGCGGGTCATCGGACCGACATTGGCTAGCGTGCCGAAAGGGCTCGGCGGCCAGGCGGGCACCGTCCCAAAGCTCGCCTTCATGCCGAAGAGCCCGGTAAGTGCAGAGGGGATGCGGATCGAGCCGCCGCCGTCGGTGCCAATATGCAGCGTTCCCATACCGGTCACGGCGGCCGCCGCCGCACCGCCCGAAGAGCCCCCGGGGGTCAGCTCCTTGTTCCAGGGATTGCGGGTGATGCCGGTGAGCGGGCTATCGGTGACTCCCTTCCAGCCGAATTCGGGCGTCGTCGTCTTGCCCAGAAGCACCGCGCCCTGTTCGCGTAGCCGCGCGACCGCCGGCGCGTCGACCGACCAGTCCTGGTCCTCGTCGACTGTCTTGGAGCCGCGCAGGGTGGCGAGCCCTTTGGTCAACAATATGTCCTTGATCGTCGTCGGCACCCCATCGATCAATCCGGCCGGCGTACCATTGGCCCAGCGCGCTTCGCTTTCCCTTGCGGCTTTCAACGCGCCTTCGGCATCGACGACGCGAAAGGCGTTGAAAATCGGATTGAATTTCTCGATACGGTCGAGCGCGGCTTGCGCCGCCTCGACGGGCGAGGCATCCTTTTTGCTGTAGAGCAAGACCAGATCGGTCGCCGGCATCAGGGCCAAATCGGTGGTCATAACTGTATTCCTTCAAATATGCTGTGTGACTGGTGCAAGCTTTCGACGATTTCGAGAAAATCGCGATGGTCTGGCGCGATAAACCCGTGGCGGACCAGAAAGTCGATGATCACGAGGTTGCAGTTGAACTTGAAATCCTGCGTTTCGGCAACGCTGTCCATGATCTTTTGGATCGGCCAGAGCTCGAACGAAGCGATTTCTCCGTCGGCGTTTTCTGGCACGAAGTCAGGCGGTAGGCGCAAATCGTAGCAGAATTGGGTGTCGGGTTTCAGCCCTTCTTCCGAATGCGCGCAGTAACTCACCGCGCCGACCGGCCTCGCCCGACCGGCCAGTTCCGGCGGGATCGAGGCTTCCTCGGCGCATTCCTTGATCAGATTTTCCATCAGGCCGATACCGATCGGCTGGCCGCCGGCGACCATATTATCGAACTTGCCGGGAAAGGTTTGCTTGTCGCCGGCGCGGCGGCCGATCCACATTTCAATATCTTCGCCCTCGCCGATGAAGCCGTTCATATGGATGCCGTAGGCGCGAATCCCGAAACGCGGAATCGCCGCCCGCTCCATCGCCATCAAAGGCGGCTCGGTGAAGCCGGAGGCAACCGGGTAAAGCTCGCCGCGCCAGCCCTTGATTTCGCCGTCCTCGGCGATGTCACGTAAAGCTTCGGCGACCGCACGGCTGCGCTGCTCGAAATCGACGAGGCCGTCATCGAGGGTGACGCGATCGCTTTCGACGCAGAATGTATCGGCATACCGGGACAGAATTTCGGCGAAGCCGGCGCCCACCATGCCGACCCAATGCCCGGCGACAATGAAGGGCCGGAAGCCGGCGGGCTCCCAGCGATTGCATTCATCGATTCGGTCAAGAAAGCTCACGAAGTCAGCTATTTTAGTCCCAGGCTCAATCGCCGAGCGCATTATAGTCGTAGGGACCGACCCCCTGGATGACGAGAAACCGGCAGTGGTCTTCGCCGGCATTACGCGCGCTATGGGCGGTCTTTGGTGCCACGGTGCATTCCTCGCCGGGGGCGAGATCATGGCTCGCCCGCGGCGCGCGCGTCTCCACGCAAAGCGATCCTCGCAGGCAGACGAACCGGTCGGTGACGTCGGTATGCCAGTGCCAGGGTACGGATTCGCCGACCGCCAGGGTGATCCGCACCATACGCAGCTCGGGAGTTTCGACCACGATCTCCGTGTGCTCGACCGTGTAGCGGTCGGTCCAGGGCTTGGTGTTTTCACTGACTTTCATGGCCGTTCCCGGTTACCCTCGACGATCCGATCGACTGGCGCTGCGGTGCGCCGTGAACCTTCGCTCAGTGCTGATTCTCGTACGGCTTCCCGACACGCTACCCGCAACCGATAGGCTCTGCAACCAGCCGGGGACGCAATGCGTAATTTGATCGTATGAACTCGTCATAAGGCACAAATTTGACGAACTGTGACGGGCATCACAGACCGGTTGAGCCGCGGTCTTTATGGTTAACCACAGATGGTCGGCGCATCGCCCGGCCAACCTTTATGGAACGCGAATTCAAAAACCGGAGGATATCTGATGCGTAGACTGGCAATTCCTTTTGCTCTTATCGCCGCCCTTGGCCTCGGTGCCTGCTCTCAGACCGGCCAACGTGTTGGCACGGGCGCAGCACTCGGCGCCGGCGTCGGCATAGTCGGCACTGTCGTTACCGGCGGCTGCGTGGTTTGCGGCGCGGCGATCGGTGGCGCGGTTGGCGCCGCTGGCGGCTACATTTACGACCAGCACAAAAAGGGACATCTGTAAGCAATTCCCTGCAACAGCGCTTCGCGCCGTTGCACCCGACGCCTCGGCCGCCCCTCCCCGGCCGGGGCGTTATTATGTCTGGGCCGTAAAGCCGCCGATCCGCTCCGCCGTTGCCGGGTCGAGGAACCCGCGCACGGTGGCCGCGGTCTCGAGCGCCATTGCGGCCTCGACATCGAGGTGGCAGGCGCGGTTGACCACGCGTTTGAGATCGCGGACCTGCGCTTGGGGGAGTTCCAGAATGCGCTTTGCGGTAGTAACGGCTTCGGCAAAAAGCTGATCCTCGGGCACGGTTTTCCAGGCGATGCCAAGCTCAAAGGCAGCGCGCCCGTCGAATTTCTCGCCGAACAGGATCAAGTCCTTGGTCTTCTGCGGGCCGATAAGCTTGGGCAGCAGCGTCGTTACAGCGCCGGTGACAAAGAGCCCGAGCGAGATTTCAGGAAAAAAAGCGCGCGCGGTCTCGGCCCAGATCGGAAAATCGCAATCGATCGCCCATTCGAGTCCACCGCCGACTGCCCAGCCGTGGATCGCGCCGATAACGATCTTCTCGCCGAGGACGATCTTGCGGGTTATGTCCTGCAGGCTTTCGACCATCGCCGTGACTTTCGCTTCGCTGCCGGTTTGCTCATCGAACTCCTTCAGATCGTCGCCGGCACAAAAAGCGCGGCCGGCGCCGCGCAGGATGATGACGCGCGTGGCGTCGTCGCCGGCAGCGTCGTCGAGGGCAGAGTTGAAATCGGCGATCAGCGCGTGATTGATCGCGTTCAAGCGCTCCGGCCGATTGAGTGTGATGGTGCGGATACCGCCCTCGGTTTCGCTGAGCACGGTTCGCGCGGTTGCATGCCCGGGCATGTTTGGTCCTTTCGTTTGGTGCGTCGGCCCTGTTTGCGCGGAAGTGTTGGGCTGGTGGCTCTTTGGAAGCATTCAACCGCTGTCCACCATGTCCAGGATCGGCCGTCCAGCCTGTCCCGTTTCAGCGTCCAGCCGGTCCCACCTGTCCCACTAACGCGGCGGTGCCGATTTCATCACTCGGCCACTTCGCTCGGGCCCTTCAGTTCGACCGTGTTGCCCTCGGGATCTTCGATGTAGATCGAGAGGCCATATCCGTCGGCGCCATAACGCCGGGCCGCCTTTTCAGGCTCGATCCCGTGTCCGCGCAGATGGGCCATCAGGGCATCCTCGTCCCACGGCTCGATGCGCAGGCAGACATGATCGAGGTTGCGGGCTTCCTTGCCCGGCGCCGCGCCGCCCTTACGGCCGATCTCGCCATCTACATCGACGATATCGATCAGCCCATCGCCGGCGCGCATTTGCCACAGCGAGAATTTCTCCTGCACCTTTACGAGCGGGCAGCCGAGTACGTCGTGATAGAACGCCACCAGCACCGGCACGTTGCGCGCGCGCAGGACGATATGATCGATGCGCATTATCTTGAACATGGTGTTACGAGTATGAAGCGCTAAGCCAGCGTCACAAACAGAAATTACCTCACGCCAGGTATTTTTTCACTGCCCTCTCGTTCCATTCGATTCCGATGCCCGGATGCTCGGGAATGACGGCATTGCCGTCCTCGATGGCGATCGGCTCGGCCAGGATCGGGTTGGCCCAGTCGACGTATTCGAGCCAGTGGGCGCTCGGCGCGGTGGCCAGAAGATGCGCGCTGACCTCAGGATAGAGGTGCGAGGAAATCGGCAATTCGCGCGCGCCGGCGAGAGCGCCCGCGCGCAGCCAGCCTGTGACCCCGCCAATTTTGCCGGCGTCGGGCATGAACAAATCGCAAGCGCCGGCCTCGAGGGCCTTCAGCATATCGGGCGGCCCCCAGCAATTTTCACCAAGCTGGATCGGCGTGCGCGCCTTGGCCCTGATCTCGGCGTGGCCGGCGTAATCATCGAAACGGGTCGGCTCCTCGACCCAATCGAGCCCCAGCGCGTCGAGGCGGGCGATCCGGCGGCTCGCCTCGGCGACTGATAGCGATTGGTTGTAGTCGGTGACGAGGCGGGTGCCGGCGGGCACCGCCCCGCGCACCGCGGCGATTACCGCGAGGTCGGTTTCGATGTCGGGATAGCCGAGCCGAACTTTTATCGCGCCGAAACCCGGCGCCGCCAATTCGGCCGCTTCCTTCGCCGCGCGATCGGGTCCGATGATGCCGAGTCCGTTCGAGTTATAGGCCGGGATCGGCCGGGGCGCGGCGCCGAGCGCGCGGACCAGCGGCTGATCTGCCGCCTTGGCGAAAATATCCCAGGCCGCCATGTCGATGCCCGACAACGCGATCCCGGCGAAACCTTGCGCGCCGAGCAGCCGGAAGCGCTGCTGCAGCTTGGCTTCGATATCGAGCGGCGCGGCCTCGTCGCCGACGATCATCTCGCCGAGCGCCTCGATCAACGCCACCAGCGGCGCAAGCGCAAACGAGGCGTAATAAAAAACATAAGCTCGCCCGACAATGCCCTGCTTGGTCTCGAGATCGATCAGCACCAGCGGCGCGATCGACACCGATCCCCCGCTGGTCGCCAACGGCCGGGCGATCGGCACCTCGACGGCGCGGGCGCGCAGGCCGCTGATCGTGGGGGTCTTGTCGGGCATGGGGAACCTCATCGCCAGCGGCGGCGCAAGAGCGGGTGGCAAGACCCAGCGAGCTTATCAGAATTTTCGC
>JAPULJ010000095.1 GCA_027295145.1 Alphaproteobacteria bacterium
GCGCAAAGCGGGCTCGAAGCCCTGCAGATCATCACACGCCCAGGCGTTAGCGTAGCCGCAGGCCAGCGCCGCGCGGGCGATGTCGACCGAGGCCGAGACCGTGGCCTGACCGCCCGTCGAATCGTGGACCCCGTTATCGAGCACGATATGGGTGAGGTTTTTGGGCCTTTGGGCGCCGATAGTGGCGAGGTTTCCGAGATGCATCAGCGCCGCGCCGTCGCCATCGAGGACGGCCACCGGGCGAGCGGTATTGAGCGCCACGCCAAGCCCCATCGCCGAGGCGCATCCCATCGAGCCAACCTGGTAGAGATGCTGCTCGCGGTCGGCGAGGGTGAACAGCTCGCGCCCGCATTTTCCCGTCGTCGCGATGACGGCGGTGTTGTCGGGGACGAGGTCGAGAAAACGTTCCAACGCCTCGGCGCGCGCCGGCCGCACGCCGCCAGCGAGCAGGTCATGATGAGATCCTGGCTCGGCAACGGTCGCCGGCGCCTGATCGAGCCCGTCGTCGCGTACGGCGCCCTTGGGCATGATCAGCGCATAGGGCTGGCCGCTCTCCTCCATAGCCGCCTCGGCCACTTCGAGCGTCGGCGAAACAGCGTCTTTGGTCTTGGGAAATGGGGCGTGCGGGATGTGCATGGCATCCAGCAAAGTTCCGGTGATCGTGCCCATCAGTGCATGCTGGGGCTCGTCCTTCAGACCCGGTTGCCCACGCCAGGTGACGATCAACAGGCTGGGTATGCGGAAGGGGAAGTTGAGCGAAGTCAATGGGTTGACCATGTTGCCGAGCCCTGAATTTTGGCACATGACGACGGATTTGCGCCCGGCCAACCACGCCCCGGCCGCAATCGCCACCGCCTCGCCCTCGTTGCAGGAGCCGACATAGTCGATCGTCCGGCTGGTAATCACGGAGTTGATGATCGGGGTCAGGAACGAACACGGCACGCCGGTGTAGAAATCGAAGCCACGCAGAGTGGCAGGCTCAAGGAAAGAGTCGGCGGCGATCATGGCTGGCTTGTTTAGCGCAGAACGGCGAGGGTTGGCGAGAGGTTGCGGTCCCGCGGGCACGGATACTGTAAACTTGTTGCTGGCGCAGGCCGAGGAAACTCATGGAGAGGAAGAACGATGGGAGAACTGCATCTGGATTTCGAACTACCGGACCAAATGTGCTACCGAGCACGACCAAATCATAAAATTCTGTTCGTGAGACGATTGCGGAGGAAATATTATGCCGATGAAGGTGATAAATGATTAGTGTCGGATCCGATTTAGCGGTTGTCTGGAAAATGTTGGTTTAACGGGTGCAATGTTGATTTCGGAAGCTTTTGCCCATGGTGGCGCGGCCGCGTCGGTCTCGGCGGGTCGGGCGACCGGGCCTCTGATCCTTCTCGGGCTCGCGATTGCGTTCGGCCTAGTCTACGCCCTGCGCAGGATTTGGCGCCAGCGCAAGGCGACGCGAGACGCCGCCAAATAGCGCAGCTTGGTATTAGGGCCCCTCCCGCCTGTACTCCGGCGCGAGGCGACCCTGGACTTTTTTCGATTTCTTTGCCGCTGGCGGCTTACGCAGTTGTCCGATCCTCATGACCGGCTTCATACCGGTCATCGAGGCGTGCCAGCGGAAGGCTTCGAGCGCCTTGCCGCGCAGCACCAACCGGGGCTGCAGCTTCAGCGAGGCGGGGTCGATCGGCTCTTTGTCCTTCCACACTTCATGGTGCAGGTGGGGTCCGGTGGAAAGGCCGGTTGAGCCGGACTTGCCAATCACCTGGCCCTGTTTGAGGCGGGTCTCCTTGGCAATGCCCTTGGCCAAGCCTTGCATATGAGCGTAGACCGTGCGGTAGCCATCCTCGTGGCGGATGCGCACGAACCAACCGAGTGTCGGGCTTAAGCCCGCCTCCTCGACGGTGCCGTCGCCGGCGGCGTAGACTGGGGTTCCCAGCGGCACCGCGAAATCGACGCCGCGATGCAGGCGTGTGTAGCCCAGGATCGGATGCTTGCGCATGCCAAAGTTCGAAGATATCCGCGCCCCGTCGACCGGAGTGCGAAGAAGACCGGTGCGCACGCTCCTGCCTTGGGCCGTGAAGTAGTCGGTGCTTCCGCCCTTGGGCGTGAAGCGCCACACGCCGAGGCGTCTGTCTTTGAGGATAAGCCCGGCATAGACCAGCGCGCCGACCGCACCTGGGTCGCCCGAAGGCAGCAGCGCCTGCTCGTAAAGCACCACGAACCTGTCTTTGGGGGCCAACTCGCGCTGAAGATCGACCGCGTACTTCAGCATCCGCACCATGTCTTCCATGATCTTACGCGGCACGCCACTCTTTACACCGGAGACGATCAGGTTCTCGCCGATCGGCCCGCCGGCTCGAACCAGGCGGCGGATCACCGGTAGACGCGGTTTTCCTTTGCGGACGTTGATCTTTGAGGAGGGGGACTTGGTGGAGGGGTCGGCGACGGTGACCTGTTGTCCGTTTTTCGAAGATGACTCCGCCGCGGCGGGGCCTACCGATAGACCAGCGAGCGCGAACGCTCCCAGGATGGCGGCCATGAATCCGCGCACATAAAACCCGGCGCTACCGGCGCCTGCGCGATGGTCTGCCTCTCTTACGATCCTCAAGGACCGTAATGATTCTACGAACATCTTGCCTGACCCGGCGGTCTGTGCCGCGTTGTGTTGTCGAAAATTATAGCAGATTTTCTGTCCCATTCAAATGCACCCGTTATAATTGATACGCGCGTCACCTTTTACCGGCGGCCCAATCGGTCCGCCGCTCTGGAGCATTGGTCATGCCACGATTGCGTTATCAGGGCTGTGACGCCTGTCACAGGCTGGGGAGATTAGCCCTGAAGCGGTCGTATAATTAAGTGAGCTGGCCGGCTTGGAAAATCCCCGGGAAAAGGGAAAATGGGCAAATCGTCGCGCCGGGTTTACGGCTTCCGCAGGAGACGATAAAAAGGCATGCACGAAACTTGGGGTCGACGAAAAACGGGCTAGGCCGCGAGCAGACAGAGGGCTTGGCCCATCATGACAGGCGCCTTCCGCGCCTGAGACACCTACCGATCGGAAAGGATACACCGAATGAAGTTTGCGAGCGCACTCGTCGCGGCACTAATGTTGTCGCTGTCGGCCGGCCCGGCATACGCCGCCGGCGATGCCGCGAAGGGCAAGAAGCAGTTTTCCCGCTGCAAAAGCTGCCACACCGTGAAAGAGGGCAAGAACCGGATCGGGCCGAGTCTTTTCGGCATCGTTGACCGAGCGGCGGCCAGCGCGCCCAAGTACAAATATTCCGCCGGGCTCAAGGCGGCAGGTAAAAAGGGCCTCAAATGGGATGAGGAAAATCTCAAGAAGTACCTTAAGAACCCGACCGCCTTCCTCAAGGAATATCTCGACGTGAAGAAGGTCAAGAACAAGATGAAGAACAAATTCCGCAAAGAATCCTTACGCGATAATATTATCGCCTACCTCAAGACGGTCAAGTAGGCGCCGGCGTTCCACGGCGCACTCGGCGCTCCCTTGGCGCCGCCGATTTACACCAAAGGCCAGCGAGCTTGCCTCACTGGCCTTTGGACAATCGCAAGCGCCAGGCGTTTCCAGGGATCGTACCACCGGATATTCTTATCGCCAGTTGGTACCGACGCGCCCGCCGGCTTGGGCCGGCGCAGATCGTGCGCTAGTTTGGGGTCATGAAGGCGAATGTCCGCGACCCCGTTATCCGCAACAAGTTCGCGCGCCCGGTCAACCCGATGGCGGTCGGGATCGATTGGGGGCAGCGCGGCTTTCGCTGCCGGCGGATGCGCGACCCGCCGGGCCAGGAATGGCGCGATTTTGTGCATGACGCGGACGAACTCGTCATGGTCCTCAAGGGTCGCCTTGAAATCGACATCGCCGGGGTGCTCATCGACGCCGAAGAGGGCGACGAGATTTTCATC
>JAPULJ010000096.1 GCA_027295145.1 Alphaproteobacteria bacterium
GTATCGTGGCGGTCGCCGGCGTTGTAGGCCGGCTGACCGCAGCAGGTCTGGGCCCGCGGCGCCGCGACCGTGCAACCCGCCGCCTCCAACAGCTTCACCGCAGCGAATCCGACACTGGGCCGGAACAAATCGACCAAACAGGTCACAAACAGCCCGACGCGGGGCGCGGTCTCGGACATGGGGGCAGGGCCTTCCAGAAAGACTTTCACGGCGCCCCGGCGATAATGCCGAGCAAGCGGCAAAAAGCAAGCCGCGCGGACATCCGGCCCATACCCGGCGACAGCGAGTCTGTGGCGCCAAGGGGTCGGTGGAGAGAGTCGTCCACAGCCCCAAGAAGGCCTCGGAGCCTGAGTTGCACTTGACCGAAATCAGTGTCACCGTCGCAATACATCTTGTCGCAACAACACTTTGTTTGAACGCACAGGATTTGCGCAGTAAAATATCCGGCTCTCCTTCTCTGTGAGGCCATCGTTGGATGTACTGATGCATCGTGGATCGACCGGGTTCAAAGCGGGATACCCACTGGTTTATGCTGCCTTGACGTTGGCAATTATCGTCCTGGTCACAATTCCGTCGGCTATAATCACTCAAGCGGCGGCCCAGACTGCGGAGGCGGACCGAATCCCTCCGGTCCCAATCACTCTCCAGCTTCGTTGGCATCATCAATTCCAGTTCGCGGGTTACTATGCGGCGAAGGCGCAGGGATTCTATCGAAATGCGGGCCTCGATGTATCCATCGTCGCCGGAGCTCCCGACCGTCAGCCATTAGTTGAAGTGCTTGCGGGCAGGGCACAGTTCGGCACGGCGAACAGCGAGCTTCTTTTCGAAAAATTAAATGGAACGCCATTGGTGGCCTTGGCGAGCATCTTTCAACACTCCGCATCGGTCTTGTTGGTACGGCGAGACTCTAGAATTTCTTCTCCCCAAGACCTTGTTGGGCGCAGGGTGATGAGTATCGGTAAGGAGGCCGACATCGGCCTCATGGCAATGCTCCGAAATGAAGGGGTAGATCCCGATCAAGTTATTTTCCAAGAGAGCAGTTACGACATCGACGATTTGGTGCAAGGGAATACCGATGCGTTCAACTCGTATCTGACCAACGAACCGTATATCCTGAAGAAGGCCGGCGTCCCGGTGATCGTTATAAATCCCGCCACTTATGGGACCGACTTCTACAGCGATATCCTTTTCACTTCGGCGGACTTGGTTAGAAACCACCCTGATCGGGTTAAGCGGTTCCGCGCGGCATCCCTGCGCGGTTGGATCTACGCAATGCAGAATCAGGAAGAGATCGTCGACCTCATATTGAACAAATATAAAAGTGGCAAAACACGAGAGCATTTACAGTTCGAAGCTAGCGCCATGGTTCCCCTAATCCTGCCGGACCTGATCGAGATGGGACATATGAACCCTGGACGCTGGAAGCACATGGCCGACACTTTCGTGATGCATGGCTTTGCCGATCCGGGCTATTCCTTGGAAGGGTTCATTTACGATCCCGATCCCCCACCCGATCTAAGGAAATGGTATGGGCTCGTGGGCGGATTAATTTTTGCCGTCCTTGTTGTGGCAGGGGTTGCTGTCGTCGTGGTGAATTACAATAGAAAGCTCAAAATAGAGATTGGGGACCGGGCGCTGGCAGAGGCGGCATTGCGCGAGAGCGAGGCGCGGCTGTCAAGAGCCGCCGAGATGGCCAAGATCGGCTATTGGGTATGGGACGAAATCGAACACAAGGCCATCTATTGCTCCGAGGAAATGGCGAGGATTTATGGAGTAGACTCCGGCGCTGAACTGGCGGCCATGACCTCGACTCACACTGCAGACCTCGCGTGGGTCCATCCCGAAGACAAGAAGCGCTTCAGCGAGGCGATTCGCTCGGCCAAAGAAACGAAGCTCGGATTCGATATTGAGCACAAGATCATAAACTCAAAGGGCGAGATTCGGAATTTGCACGTGATTGAAGAGCCAATTACTGACGAGCACGGCCGGCATATACGTTCCAGCGGCATAACTCAGGACATCACCGAATTAAAGCGCGTGGAGGAGGATATCCGCAAACTCAATGCGGAGTTGGAACAGCGTGTCGATGAGCGCACAGAGGAGTTGCAAACAGCTCAGGCGGGGCTCCTGCGCCAAGAGCGCCTGGCCACGCTCGGCCAGCTGGCTGCCACCGTCAGTCACGAGCTGCGCAACCCGCTCGGTGTGATACGGACCTCGTCGTACATCGCTCGAGAAGGTCTGAGTGACGCGGCGCCTCGCGTTCAGCGCTCGCTGGAGCGTATCGAGCGCAGTGCTATTCGCTGCGAACGGATCATCAATGAACTTCTCGACTTCACCCGAATCACCAGGATCGAATCGGAACCGACTGCTGTCGATGCCTGGCTGGACGAGACCTTGGACGAGCAGATAGTACCTTCCGGGGTTTCGCTACGCCGTGACTTCGGCCTGGGCGACATGACCGTGCCCCTGGACCACGACCGCTTCCGCCGCGTCATCATCAACATCTTCGACAACGCGTGTCAGGCCATGATTGGAGATACCCGGACGAGTGCGGGCTTTGAAAAGCATACCCTCACTGTACGAACGCGGGAATACGACGGCCGAATCGAGATCATCTTCGAGGA
>JAPULJ010000097.1 GCA_027295145.1 Alphaproteobacteria bacterium
GAATGAGGTTCGGCTCAAGCGCTATAGCGATTGCCGCGCGGATCGACCCAGCCGATATGGCCGTCGGCGCGGCGGTACAACATGTTGAGCCCGCCATGGGCGCTGTTGCGGAACATCAGCGCTGACTGGTTCGCCAAATCCATCCGCATCACCGCCTCGCTGACCGTCAGGCTGGAGATTTCGGCTTCCATCTCGGCGACGATGACAGGGTCGGCGGCGCTGTCGTCGGCGCCCTCGTCGCCAGAGAGAATAAACTGCTGGGCGGCGAGCGTATCGGCTCGCTTGGCGCTTCGGTGGTGGTCTCGCAGACGCCGCTTATAGCGTCGCAGACGCTTGACCATGTGACCGGCGGCTAAATCGAAGGCGCCATAGGCATTATCGGAGGATGACTGGGCATGCACCTCGATGCCCTTGCCAATATGGACCGAAATTTCGGCGTGGAACAGCTGGGCGTCGCGCGACACGACGACTTGGGCGTCCACCGCGTTGCCAAAATATTTTGCGATCGAGGCCGTCATGCCGTCTTCGACATGCTGGCGCAGGGCTTGCCCAATATCGATCTGCTTGCCGGTAACGGAAAGCTTCATGTCTGTCTTTAGTGGGTGCGTCGGTCCACCGCCCGCGCCATAGCGGTGTCGGTATTCCAGTCGAGGCGCGGCACCTTAGTAAGCCAAAATCATCGAGTCAATACTCGCCAACCTAAGTGGTTAACGCGGGCGCACTTTACACCGCGTCGGCCTTGATCCGTCGGCGCTCGACCGATGACGGGATGCGCAAGGCTTCGCGGTACTTGGCAACGGTACGCCGGGCGATGTCTATACCCTCGCGTGCAAGCGCGCCGACGATAGTATCGTCGGAGAGGACCTTGTCTGCGGGCTCGGCATCGATGAGGGCCTTGATACGGTGGCGCACCGCTTCGGCCGATAGTTCCTCGCCGCCTCCGGTGGCACTTATCGCCGCAGTGAAGAAGTATTTGAGTTCGAAGATGCCGCGCGGGGTGGCCATGTATTTGTTGTTGGTGACCCGGCTCACCGTGCTTTCGTGCATTTCGATGACGGAGGCGATATCGCGCAGCACCAGGGGTTTGAGGTGCTGAACACCATGTCGCATGAAGCCGTCCTGCTGGCGAATAATCTCGCTCGACACTTTCAGGATTGTCGTCGCCCGTTGGTGCAGCGCCCGCACCAGCCAGTTGGCTTCCTGCAAACGCTCGTTCAGATAGGCCTTGTCCTTAGTGCAGCGAATGCGCTTACCGACATTGGCATAGTAGGTGCGGTCGACTAAAACCTTTGGAAGGGTCTCGGCATTCAGCTCGATGGCCCAGCCGCCTGAGCCGTCCTGGCGAACCAGCACGTCGGGCGTCACCGGCTGGGCGAGGGCGTGGCTGAAGGCCTGAGCGGGCTTGGGGTCGAGGCGCCGGAGTTCGGCCATCATCTCGGCCAAATCCTCGTCATCGACATTGCAGGCTTGTTTTAGTTTAGCCTTATCCCGGCGGGCGACCAGATCGAGATTGTCGAGCAGAGTCTGCATCGCCGGATCGAGCCGATCGCGCTCGCGCAATTGAAGCGCCAGGCATTCGCTCAAATCCGCGGCGAAGACCCCGGCCGGATCGAGCTGTTTGAGGCGCTCGATAATTTCGTCGAGAACCTGGCGTTGGCAGCCAATTTGCTCGGCCACGGGATCAAGATCGCCGGCTAGATAGCCCGAATCGTCTAGCAATCCGGCGAGCTGGATGGCGATGAGACCCTCGCTCGGATTGTCGAAATCGGCGCTTATCTGGTCCGATAGGTGTTGGAACAGGCTGATTTCTGCCGCAACGGTTTGCTCGATAATGCTGGCATCCGTGCCGCTCGCGGCGACCCCGCGCATCGGCCCCGGTTGCGGCGCCGGCGTAAAATCGGCGCCACCATTCCACAAATTTTCGTAGTCGGTGTCGAGCGACGCCTCATCCGCCTTGGCAATCCCTTCGCCGGCGACCAGGTTGAGGGTGTCGATCGCCGTCGCCTCGCCATTTACCGGCTGAGGCGCTGTAGTGTCGTCGGTTTTATCCGTTCGCCGCCGGTCCTCGCCGCCGCCCTCGGTGTCTTCGTCGCTCCGCAGGAGGGGATTGCGTTCAAGCTCCTCCTCGACGTAGCTCGTCAGTTCGAGGTTCGAGAGTTGCAGCAGTTTTATCGCCTGCTGCAACTGTGGTGTCATCACCAGGGATTGGGATTGCCGAAGATCGAGGCGCTGACTGAGTGCCATGATTATACAACTAGAGGCTAAATCTTTCGCCGAGGTAAACGCGCCGAACATCCTTGTGTTCGACGATTTCACCGGGGCTGCCTTCCATCAGCACTACACCCTCGTGCAGGATGTAGGCCCGGTCGACGATACCCAACGTCTCACGGACGTTGTGGTCGGTGATGAGCACGCCGATCCCACGATCCTTGAGGTGCGATATGAGGTCGCGGATTTCATTCACGGCGATCGGATCGATGCCGGCGAGCGGCTCATCGAGTAGGATGAAGCTCGGTTGCGAAGCCAGCGCTCGGGCGATCTCGACCCGCCGCCGCTCGCCGCCGGACAAGGCGACCGCCGGGGCCTTGCGCAGGTGGCTGATGCCGAATTCGGCGAGCAGGTCATCGAGCGTGGTCTCGCGCTTTTCGCGGTCCGGCTCGATCACTTCGAGCACCGCGCGGATGTTGTTTTCGGCCGACAATCCGCGAAAAATCGACGGTTCCTGCGGGAGGTAGCCGATACCCAGCCGCGCACGGCGATACATCGGCAAATCCGTGATGTCGCGGCCGTCGAGGATGACGACGCCGTATTCGGCGCCGATCAGCCCAGTGATGATGTAGAAGCAAGTCGTCTTGCCGGCGCCGTTTGGGCCCAGCAGGCCGACCGCCTCGCCGCGCTGCACCGACACGCTGACGCCGCGCAGAACCGGGCGCTTGCCGAACCGCTTGCCGAGACCTTGGGCGACCAGCCCGGTATTGTTGGCGACCAGCCGGGGCGCGCCCGGGTCAACGTCGAGAGGGATCGCACCTTTGGGTGTCTCGGTAATTCGGCCGGTCATCGCCGACCCTCCGCTACACACCTCATGCCGGCTATACGCATTACGACAGTCTCCACTATTTCTTGTTTTTCTTGGATGTGCCGCCCAAGGGTCCGCCCGGCGTCAGCTGAAGCCCCTTGGGACCCGGCCCGCCGGTGGCGCCGCCGGGTATGAACAGTCCCCGCACCCGTCCGCCACCGCGGCTGGCCAAAAGTTGGCTCACGCCTGTTTTGAGGTTGACCACCGCGCGGTCGCCGTTCAACTGGCTGTCGCCGCGGGTCAACTTGACGTTGCCAATCATCTCGGCGATTCCTGATTGGTGGTCGTAGACGCCGCGATCGGCGCTCACCAACTCGGTTTTGGTGGTGATGACGACGTTGCCCTCGGCGACCACCCGCTTGACCTGCAGCTTGCCATCGGGACCATCCTGGAACGTGGCGACGAAGCGGTCGGCGGTGACTTTCTTGTCGTCCTGGATGGCGACGGCGTTGCCCTCGACGATGGCGGTTTTTTCCTTGCTGCGATATTCGAGCTTGCCGGTGGCGGTAATCATCTGGCTCGCGGTCTTCATCATGATCTTGCCGCCGGTCAGGACGAAGACACCGGTATCGAGGTTGTAGACCCCAAAACCACCGGTGATGATTTTATCGCCATCGGTGATCCTGACGTTTCCGGCGGCGGTGACGCGGTAAATATTGCTGCCGGCCTTGGTCATAGCGCCGCCGAGCGCCTTGCCCTTGCTGGATTTGCCGCGATAGTAGGCGGTCAGCACTTCAGCCCGCAGGATGAGCGTGCCGCGGGACACGGTGGCGTTGCCACGGGCGATATAAACCTTTTTGTCCTGCCTCCACTCGATGCCGTTGGAGGCTTCGATGGTGACCGGGGCGCCTTTTTTGCCCGGAATGGCTGCGCTCTGACCGACCACCGGCGCGGCGGCGAGTAGGAAGATTGTGGCGGCAGCAGACAGTCCACCGACGCGCCGCCATGCTTTCCATCGGCCCTGCCGCACTCCTGATTGTCTCTGGCGCGGCGTTCTCATTCCAATACGCTGGTTTTGGCTTTGCCGGGCCCCAGCGCCTCGGTCACGCCGAGCTTGAGCCTCTCGTCGGTGATGTTGATGGTCAACCGGGCTTTGCCGGTGAACAGCACCCGCTTGCCGTTGCCAAGGATGCGAAATCCCATCGCACTCAGGGTGCCAAGCGGTCCGAAGGCACGGATCGGCTTGGTTCCCCGAGCGGTACCCTTGGTCATGTTGATTTCCATCTCATTGGTCTTCACGGTGTAGCCATTGCTGTGAGTGACACTGACGTCACCGAACAGTATCAGGAGCTTTTTGTTTTTGTAGAATGCGCCGGCATTGGCCCGCATCGTAATCTTTGTTTTATCCTTAAGGGTGATCTTGGCCTTCGGCCCTTCGAGGGCAATGAGATCGCTGGTGGTGCTGACTTGCCGCGCCGATTCGGCGGTCAGCGTGTAGGAACGGCTCTTCTCGTCGGTACCGAGGTAGCGCGCCTTGACCATGTAGAGGTTTTCGAGATCTTGCGCCTTGATCTGAGCCTTGATACTGCCTTGCAGTTTCTTCTGCGTTGATTCGAGCTGCGGCAGCATCATCACCAGCCCGACCAGGACCAGCGCTACCAACGGCAACGCCACCTTCATGATCCGAACGAAAGTGGTGTAACTATCGGAGATATCGTGTTTCGCGGACAGGTCCGCCGATGCCCGGCCGCTTCGGGGACTGCTCCCGCCCTGGCCGCCGGCCGTCTTTACGCGATTCCGACTATTCGCGGGAACCAGCGCCGGCGACGGTGGTTTCCGATTTCCGTCCACGGGTCAGGCGACCCCGACGCGCAGACAATCGTGCATACGGACAAGGCCGAGCGGTTTTTCGTTCTCGACCACGAACAGATTGGTGACCTTGCTGGCGTTCATATAGCCCAGCGCCTCCGCAGCCAGAGCCTCTGCCCGGATCGTCTTCGGCTTCGTGGTCATGATCTCGCTGACCGGGCGCGACAACAAATCCGGCGCCATGTGGCGGCGCAGATCGCCGTCGGTGACGACGCCGACGAGGCGGCCGCGATCATCGATCGCGCCGACGCAGCCAAAACCCTTGGCGGTCATTATGATGAGGGCGTCGGCCATCGACGTATCGATTTCGGCCACCGGCATGTCCCCGATTCCGTGCATGATGTCACGCACCCGTATAAGGCCGTGGCCGAGCCTACCGCCCGGATGCAGAACCTGAAAATCCTCCGCCGAGAAGCCCTTTCGTTCGAGCAGCGCCACGGCCAGCGCATCGCCTAGCGCCAGCATCATCGTTGTCGAGGTCATCGGCGCCAGGCCCAGCGGGCAGGCCTCGACGCTCGGCGGCAGGACCAGCGCCACGTCGGCTTGCTCGGCAAGGTCGCTCTCCGCGCCGCTGGTGATCCCGATCAGTGGAATCGAGAAGCGGCGGGCGTAAGCGATCATGTCTTCAAGCTCGATCGTCTCGCCGGAATTGGATAGCGCCAGGATGGCGTCGGCGCGGGTGATCATGCCGAGATCGCCGTGGCTGGCCTCGCCAGGGTGGACATAAATCGCCGGCGTGCCGACCGATGCCATGGTGGCAGCGATCTTGCGCGCGATATGCCCACTCTTGCCCATGCCGGTGACGACGACACGCCCGGTCACGGCCGCCAGTATGTCGATGGCTTCGACGACCTTCGAATCGCAGGCGGCTGCGAGGGCGCGCAAGCCTTCCGCTTCGAGGCGTAGGACACGTTCGATCGATGCGAGGCCGAGATTGTTGTTGGCCGGGATCGGCTTATTTCTCATGGCTCTATCATACGGGGCAAACGCTGTCGGTTGGCCCATCGCTTTAAAATATTGCGCTCGGCGGTCCGTGCGTCTCAACGGTGGCCGATTATGCCCCTGCTATCCATCACCGTCAAACCGCCTGCTGCGGCGACTGGCAGCGGTGAAATAAAACATCGGCGGGACAGCTCCGTTTAAGTATAGCGGCAGATTAATGGGAAAAGATATCAACGTCCTTCCAGCCGGCCAGATCGAGTAGCGCACGGTTCGGCAGGAACTCAAACGCTGCTTGAGCCAGCCCGGTCCGTCCTTCGCGCTCCAGCAGCGCATCGAGTTTGTTTTTCAGCGCGTGCAGATAGAGCACGTCGCTGGCCGCATATTTGAGCTGATCCGCCGAGAGCTCGCGAGCGCCCCAGTCGGAAGTCTGCTGCTGTTTGGAAATATCCTTACCCAGCAAGTCCCGGCACAAATCCTTCAGCCCATAACGGTCGGTGAAGGTGCGGGTCAACTTGGCGGCGATTTTGGTGCAGTAGACGGGCCCCGCGAGGACGCCGAGATACTGCTTGAGAACGGCAATGTCGAAACGGCCAAAATGAAACAGCTTGATGACCGCCTTGTCCGCGAGCAGCGCTTTCAGGCGCGGGGCTTCGTAGTTGCGCTCGCGGAACTGGACCAAATGGATCTTGCCCCCGCCACCCGAAAGCTGGACCAAGCACAGGCGGTCGCGGGGCACGTTGAGCCCCATAGTCTCGGTGTCGATGGCGACAATTTTGCCGAAATCAACTCCCGCCGGCAGATCGTCCTGGTGCAGGGTCTAGGCCAATTGCTCGCATCCGTTCCGTGTCGCCGGCACAGCTCGCCGGCAATCTTCGCCGAAAGCGGTACTGAAAGGCCGCGCCGCTGTCAACGCCCCGCGCGCGGGCTGTCTTGCAAATCGCCGTGGGGCTGGGCTAGGGATAGAGGTCCGATCGATATCGCTTGCCGGCACCAAGTTATTGCGGGGCCAAGGACAGGGGAGCAGCCCCATGAAAATTGCCCGCGTCACAGTGTTCGGCGGCTCAGGTTTTCTGGGCCGCTACATCGTGCAGCGGCTGGCGAGCCAGGGCAAGATCGTGCGGGTGGCGGTGCGCAACACCGAGGCGGCGCGGTTTTTGCAGCCGATGGGTGATGTCGGCCAGATCGTTCCCATCAAGGCCGACCTGCGCGATGCGAATTCGCTCGCCCGGGCGCTCGAGGGGGTCGATGCGGCGGTCAACGCGGTCTCGCTCTATGTCGAGCGTGGCAAGACCAAATTCGCCGACATCCACGAGGTTGGCGTGCAGAACCTCGCCCGTGCCGCCGCCGCTGGTGGGATTAAGCGCCTCGTTCATATTTCCGGCATCGGCGCCGACAAGGGAGCTGCATCGCGCTATGCGCAATCGCGTTACATGGGCGACCGCCTTATCCGCGAAGCTTTCGGCGAGGTTACGATCCTGAAGCCAAGTATCGTCTTCGGTACCGAGGACGCCTTCTTCAATGCCCTCGCTTCCTTAGCGCGCCTCTCGCCGGTGCTGCCGCTGTTTGGCCTGCGACGGATCGACAAACCGCCCTTTATCGACGGCGGCTTCACCCGGTTCCAGCCGGTCTATGTCGGAGACGTGGCAGGTGCGGTCGCTGCCGCCCTAACCCGCGAGGATGCGCGCGGACGGACCTACGAGCTTGGCGGCCCGGCGGTCTACAGCTACCGCGAATTGAGCGAATTCATGCTGCGCGAAACCGGCCGACGGTGTCTGTTGGTGCCGTGGCCATTTTGGGCAGCGTCGGTGAATGCCTGGTTCCTGAAAATGCTGCCCAACCCTCCGCTGACGCCGGACCAGGTCACGTTGCTCAAGCGTGACAACGTGGTCGCCTCCAAGGCGTTGGGTCTGGCCGATCTCGGGGTTACGCCAAGCGCGCTGGAAGTCATCGCCCCGGCCTATCTGGCGCGCTACCGCCGCGGCGGGCGGGCCGGCTCAACGCGGCTGGCTCGAAACGGATAATAGCTAGAGACCGCTATTTGCATGAACCAAGTGACGGCAGGAACCCTTCCATCCAGCCGTACACCCAGGCAAGCAATACCAACCCCAGGATGACCCGGTAGATGACGAATGGGGTGAAGCTGGCGCGCCTCAGCCAAGACATCATCGCAGCGATGGCGATCAGCGCCGAGACGAAGGCGATAGCAGCCCCAATCAGCGCGTCGAAACCGAGCTGCACGTTGCCCGCCTGGTAAATGTCGTAGCCGACCAGCGTTCCAGCGGCGAAAATCACCGGGATCGACATCAGCATCGAGAAGCGCGCGGCGTCAAGGCGCTCGTAGCCGAGCAGTCGGGCTGCGGTCATGGTGATGCCCGAGCGGCTGGTGCCGGGGATCAACGCCAGCACTTGGGCCAGACCGATGGTTAAGGCCGCACCGAAGCCAATATGCTCCATCCGCTTAACCGTCAGGCTGATGCTGTCGGCGACGTAGAGCAGCAGGCCGAAGCCGATCGAAGCCCAGGCGATCACCTGCACGCTGCGTAGCCCGGTGCCGACATACTCCTTGACCAAGAAACCGGCTATGACGACCGGTATGGTGGCGACGATGAGCAACCACAGAAGGCGAAGGCCCGGCGAAGAGCGCCAACGTGTGGATTGAATTAGGCCCGCGAATATCGATCCGACATCGCGCCACAGATAAACCGCGACCGCGCCCAGGGTGCCGACATGCACCGCGATGTCGAGGGCCAGCCCCTGGTCGGGCCAGCATGTCACCGCCGGCACCAGGATCAGATGGGCCGACGAGCTGATCGGCAGGAACTCGGTAATCCCCTGGACCACCGCGAGCACAAGAATGTGAAGCAACGGCACGGACTTCCCCCTCCCCTAGCCGCCTATCGGCAGACAATATCATCGACTGCGTCCGTCGACCAACCACACTATTATATCCGATATGGTACTAATTGATTCGACGGAAGGCTAAGATAACAGCTGCTAACCAGTATTCTGCGGATCGTCGATTCTATATAAGTCAGTATATCTGAACTATATTACGTTTTTCCCTGGATTTCCTTTCAGCAAAGACCTATAGTCAGGAGATAAACTCGGGGGCGGCGCGTTGCGCGCTCGGTTGGGTCTCCGCCATATCGCTGCGAGAAACGGAAAAGCCGCATGAGCGATGCGTTGCTGAAATTTGTTACGGTCGGAAAGCGGACGCCGGCCAAGCGTTCGCCCGATAAACGGCGCGCCGATTTTGACGAGATCTACAAAGATTACGAGCCCGCCAAGGCGATCGAGCAGGCCAGCCGCTGCTCGCAATGCGGCATTCCCTACTGCCAGATCCACTGCCCGCTGCAAAACAATATCCCCGACTGGCTTATGCTGACCGCCCAAGGGCGCCTGCAGGAAGCCTATGAAGCCGCCTCGGCGACCAACAACATGCCGGAGATCTGTGGCCGTATCTGCCCCCAGGACCGTCTCTGCGAAGGCAACTGCGTGATCGAAAAAGCCGGTCACGGCACGGTCACCATCGGCGCCATTGAGCGTTACATCACCGATACCGCCTGGGACAAAGGCTGGATCACCCCCTTCAAACCCCCACGCGAGCTGTCCGCCTCGATCGGCGTTATTGGCGCCGGGCCTGGTGGATTGGCCGCCGCCGAGCAACTGCGCCGAAAGGGCTACAAAATCGAGATCTACGACCGCTACGACCGGGTCGGCGGGCTGCTGGTTTACGGCATTCCCAACTTCAAGCTGGAGAAAGATGTCGTGCAGCGCCGTGAGCAACGGCTTCGCGATAGCGGCGTCGTCTTTCATCTCGACTTCGAGGTGGGGCGCAAGGAGTCCCTCGAGGATCTGCGCCAGAAACACGATGCGGTGCTTATCGCCACCGGTGTTTATCAGGCCCGCGATGTCGCTGTGCCGGGGATCGGGTTGGGCAACATCGTGCCTGCACTGGACTACCTGATCGCCAGCAACCGTGTTGGGCTGGGCGACGCCGTGCCCGAGTTCGAAAGCGGCGCCCTCGACGCCGATGCCAAGCATGTCGTCGTCATCGGCGGCGGCGATACGGCGATGGATTGCGTGCGCACGGCCGTGCGCCAGGGCGCCAAATCGGTCAAATGCCTCTACCGGCGCGATCGTGAAAACATGCCAGGCTCGATGCAAGAGGTCCAGCACGCCGAAGAGGAAGGGGTCGAGTTCGTGTGGCTGTCGGCGCCCGAGGCCTTCCTCGGCGATAACGTGGTTTCCGGCGTACGCGCCCACCGCATGCGGCTGGGCGCGCCCGATGCCAGCGGCCGGCAGACCCCGGAGGCTATCGAATCCTCCTCATTCACCCTCGATTGCGATCTGGCGATCAAGGCGTTGGGATTCGATCCCGAGGACGTGCCGAGCTTGTTCGGCGCGCCCGAGCTCAAGGTCAGCCAGTGGGGTACGGTACGCGTCGATTGGCGAACCATGATGACCAGCCTCGACGGCGTCTTCGCCGCCGGCGATATCGTGCGCGGCGCCTCGCTGGTGGTCTGGGCGATCCGCGACGCCCGCGACGCGGCCGAGCATATCGAACGATATATCCTGGCCAATACCGCCGGCGCCGTGGCGTCCGCGGTAGCAGCGGAGTGAATTCGATGACGGACGAGCAAGCAATCCTCGAAGTGGCCCGCCGGACCAGGGCCGCCGAGTACCTGGAGCGCGAAGGCCTTTACGATCCGGCCACCGAGCACGACAACTGCGGGGTTGGAATGGTCGCCGCCATCGACGGCCGGCCCCGGCGCGATGTCGTGGTCGCCGGGATCGATGCGTTGAAGGCCATATGGCACCGCGGCGCCGTCGACGCCGACGGCAAGACCGGCGACGGCGCCGGCATCCATGTGCAGATCCCGCAGGAATTCTTCAAGCTGCATATCCGGCGCACCGGCCACGAGGTGCAGCCCGGGCGCATCGGTGTCGGCATGGTGTTTCTGCCACGGACCGACCGCGCCGCCCAGGAGCGTTGCCGCTGTATCGTCGAATCCGAAATCCTCGGTTTCGGTTACATCATCTATGGCTGGCGCCAGGTGCCGGTCAATGTCGCGGTGATCGGCGAAAAGGCGCGGGCGACGCGGCCCGAGATCGAGCAGATCATGATCGCCAACACCCGCGGCGTCTCCGATACCCAGTTCGAGCTCGACCTCTACGTCATTCGCAGACGCATCGAGAAAGCGGTGCTGGAGGAGCAGATCAACAATTTCTACTTCTGCTCGCTGTCCTCGCGGTCGGTCATCTACAAGGGCATGTTCCTGGCCGAGCAGTTGACCGACTTCTATCCCGACCTGCTCGACGATCTGTTCGTTTCGAACTTCGCCGTCTACCACCAGCGCTATTCGACCAACACTTTTCCTACCTGGCCGCTTGCCCAACCCTTCCGCGTGCTCGCCCACAACGGTGAAATCAACACCCTGCGCGGCAACGTCCAGTGGATGCGCAGCCATGAGCCGCGCATGTCCCACGAATTGTTTGGCGAGTCAGTGGAAGATATCAAACCCGTGGTCCAGTTGGGCAGTTCCGACAGTGCCGCTCTCGACGCTGTCTTCGAGCTTTTGATCCGCGCCGGGCGCTCGCTGCCGATGGCCAAGACCCTGATGATTCCCGACAGCTGGAGCTATCGTAAGTCAGTCCCCAAGGCTCACCGCGACCTATTCGCCTATGCCAACGCGGTGATGGAACCGTGGGACGGTCCAGCGGCGATCTGCGCCTTCAGCGGGCGCTGGGTGATCGCCGGGATGGACCGCAACGGCTTGCGGCCCTTGCGCTACACGGTCACCGGGGACGGCCTGCTGATCGTCGGCTCGGAAACCGGCATGGTGAAGATCGACGAGACAGCGGTCGTCGAGAAGGGCAGGGTGGGGCCGGGCCAGATGATCGGCGTCGACCTCAAGGAAGGGCGCTTGCACCACGATCTCGAGTTGAAGGACATGTGCGCCGCGCGCCGCCCCTTCGGCAAGTGGGCCGAAAATATTACCGATCTCGGCAGTTTGATCGCCGACAGCAAAATCGAAGAAACGGCCAGCTTCGATCGCGACCAACTGCGACGGTACCAGCTCGCCTTCGGCTGGAACATGGAAGAGATCGAGCTAATCCTGCATCCCATGGTCGAGGATGCCAAGGAGACCACCGGCTCGATGGGCGATGACACGCCGACAGCGGTGCTTTCGGAGAAATATCGCGGCCTGCATCATTTCTTCCGGCAGAATTTCAGCCAGGTCACCAACCCGCCGATGGACAGTTTACGCGAGCGACGGGTGATGTCGCTGAAGACCCGTCTCGGCAATCTCGGCAACATCCTCGACGAGAGCGAACTCCAGTGCCAGCTGTTGCAGCTTGAAACACCGGTGTTATTGAACGGCGAGTTCGATGCGATGCGCGCCCATATGGGAGAGCAGGTGTTCGATATCGATTGCACCTTCGAACCAGCGCAGGGCGATGCCGCGCTGCGCGCCGCCCTCGACCGGATCTGCCAGGAGGCCGAGGACGGAATCCGCGAGGGCGCTGTCCACATCATCCTCTCGGACCGCAATGTCGGGCCCGAGCACGCGCCGATCCCGATGATCCTGGCCACCGGCGCCGTCCACTCCCACCTCGTGCGCCAGCATCTGCGGCCCTTCACCTCGCTCAACGTGCGGTCGGGCGAATGCTTGGATGTGCACTATTTTGCTGTCCTGGTCGGCGTTGGGGCGACCACGGTCAATGCCTACCTGGCGCAGGAGGCGATCGCCGACCGCCACCGCCGCGAATTGTTCGGCGAATTGTCCCTGCCCGAAAGCCTCGCCCGATACAAGAAAGCAGTGAGCGACGGGATACTAAAAACCATGTCGAAGATGGGAATCTCGGTCTTGAGCTCCTATCGCGGCGGCTACAATTTCGAGGCACTGGGTCTGAGCCGCGCCCTGGTCGGCGAGTTTTTCCCCGGCATGCCCTCACGAATTTCCGGCATCGGCCTGCCCGGCATCCAGAAGAAGATCGTCGCCCTGCACGACACTGCCTGGCTCGAAGCGGTGACCACCCTGCCGGTTGGCGGGTTCTACCGCTACCGGCGCAGCGGCGAGCTGCACGCCTTTGAGGGGCGCCAAATTCACTTGCTGCAGCGGGCAGTGGCAACCGACAGCTACGGCACCTACCGCAAATACACCGAGGCAGTCTACGCGATGCCGCCGATCGCCCTGCGCGATCTGCTGGCCTTCGACTTCAAGGATGATTCGATCTCCGTCGACGAAGTCGATTCGATTACCGAAATCCGCAAACGCCTGGTCACGCCGGGGATTTCCCTGGGCGCCCTCAGCCCAGAGGCGCACGAGACCCTGACCATCGCCATGAACCGTATCGGCGCCAAGTCGGATTCCGGCGAGGGCGGCGAGGATCCCGACCGCTACCAGCCCCGCCCCGACGGCGACAATGCCAGCTCGGCGATCAAGCAGGTAGCTTCGGGACGCTTTGGGGTGACGGCCGAATACCTCAACAATTGCCGCGAGATCGAGATCAAGATCGCCCAAGGGGCCAAGCCCGGCGAGGGCGGACAGCTGCCAGGGATCAAGGTCACCGAATTGATCGCCAGGCTGCGCCATTCGACCCCCGGGGTGACGCTGATCTCGCCGCCGCCCCACCACGATATCTATTCGATCGAAGATCTGGCCCAGCTGATCTACGACCTCAAGCAGATCAACCCCGAAGCCCTGGTCTGCGTCAAGCTGGTGGCTCAGAACGGGGTCGGCACGGTGGCCGCCGGGGTCGCCAAGGCGAAAGCCGACGTGATCCTGATCTCCGGTCATTCGGGCGGCACCGGTGCCTCGCCCCAATCGAGCATCAAATATGCCGGCATCCCTTGGGAAATGGGGCTTGCCGAGACCCATCAGGTTCTGACCCTGAACGGGCTGCGCCACCGGGTCCGGCTGCGCACTGACGGCGGGCTGAAAACCGGGCGTGACGTGGTCATCGCCGCCATCCTGGGAGCCGAGGAGTTCGGCATTGGCACCGCTGCACTGGTCGCCATGGGCTGCATTCTGGTGCGCCAGTGCCATTCGAACACCTGCCCCGTCGGCATTTGCACCCAGCAGGATACTTTGCGCGAGAAGTTCGGCGGCTCGCCGGAGAAGGTCATCAACCTATTCTCCTTCATCGCCGAGGAAATACGCGAGATTCTGGCTTCCTTAGGCGCGCGCTCGCTGAACGAGATCATCGGCCGCACCGATCTATTGACGCAAGTCAGCCGCGGCAGCGCCCATCTCGATGACCTCGACCTCAACCCAATCCTGGCCAAGGGCGATGCCGGCGACCTGCCCCAGTACTGCACCGTCGAGGGCCGCAACGAGGTGCCCGAAACCCTCGACGCCCGGCTCATCGAGGACACCCTGGTGACTGGGGTGCGCACCGGCGAGCGCATGCAGCTGGCCTACAATATCCGCAACACCCAGCGGGCCATCGGCACCAAGCTGTCCTCGATGGTCACCCGGCGCTACGGCATGACCGGGCTGCGACCCGGCCACATCACCGTCCGCCTGCGCGGCTCGGCCGGCCAATCCCTGGGCGCTTTCGCGGTCCAGGGGCTCAAGCTCGAGGTCTTCGGCGATGCCAATGATTATGTCGGCAAGGGGCTCTCCGGCGGCACCATCGTCGTCCGCCCGCCCGCCTCCTCGCCCCTGGTGACGCAAGACAACGTGATCGTCGGCAACACTGTCCTCTACGGCGCCACAGCCGGCAAGCTGTTCGCTGCCGGCCAGGCAGGCGAGCGGTTCTGCGTGCGCAACTCGGGCGCCCTCGCGGTGGCCGAGGGCTGCGGGGCCAACGGCTGCGAGTACATGACCGGCGGAGTGGCCGTGATCCTGGGGCCGGTAGGCGACAATTTTGCTGCCGGCATGACCGGCGGCATGGCCTTCGTCTACGACCCGCTGGCGCATCTCTCGCTCTACATCAACGACGAATCGGTGCTTTGGCAGCGCATCGAGACAGAGCACTGGGAGAGCATCGTGCGAACCATCATCGAGGAACATTCGCGCGAGACCCAGTCGCGCTACGCCGAGCGTATCCTGCGCGATTGGGATCTCGAAATGCCCAAGTTCTGGCAGATCGTGCCCAAGGAAATCATCTCCAGCCTCGAACAGCCGATCGACGCCAAGGCCGGCCTCAAGGAACGCGCTTAATCGCTTTCTTGCGAACAAACTCTTACGCCGTCATGAGCGTCGTTGGCTGCAACCTGTGCCTCATCCTCAGGTGATTGAGGAATCTTTTGCCCGGCATTATGGCAGCCATATTGATGGCAATAATCCCGCAATTATCGATGCGGCGGTCGAAACGTTCCAAAGACCCTAGAACGGCATCAGGGCGGCGCCGAGGATGCGGCCAGTCTTGTCGCTCTGGACGAGGACGACGCAGGCGTCGCGGCGGCCCGGGATGGTCTCGGTCACCGGCAGTTCGAGCTCGATTTTCTCGCCCCGCCAGACGCCGACCCGGCGCAGGGTGCGCACAACATGCGTATAGGTAAGCCGCTTGCCGCCGTTCTCGCCGCGCTTGATCTTGGTCGTGTGCGAGCGGTCGATGAGCATCATCCACACCGTCGCCGGCTCTATTTTGGCGCTGGCGGCGCGAGCCGGCAGCATCGCCCGGACTTTGCCGTCGGCGCCCTCTACTAGGCGCACCGCGATCTTATCCTTACGCTCTCCGGCGCGGGCGATCGCCCGGTCGATCTGGGCAGAGCGAGAACCGACGATCTCGGTCTGGCCGTCTATCACCATCTGCGGGGTATAGACGTAGCCGCGCTTGAATTGGCGCGCGTAGCGACGCTGTCGCTTGGTCGATTTGGGCGAGCCGAATGGATCCTTCCAGCCTAGATAATCCCAGTAGGTGACGTGGAAGGATAGCGCGATGATGCCCTTGCGCTTGGCCAGTTTGCCAAGATAGGCGTCCGCTGGCGGGCACGTATTGCAGCCCTGAGACGTAAACAGTTCGACGACGACCGGGCTTTCGCCGGCAAGTGCCGGAGCGACAAAGCCAGCGAGGAGCGCGAAAGCAATCGCCGGCGCGCTAAGATATTTGAAGAGCATGCGGTTCATAGTGGTTAAACTAATGTCGGTTATCGATCACCGGCCAATCAATTGTCGGTGAGGGAATTCCGAGGCGCGGAGAGCGTGTCGATCCGCGCCTCGGAATTCGGCAACAAACAGACATAGACTGGAGCAGGTATCATGGCGGTATTCGGCCAATTGGCGGGTAAAACGTTGCAGGCTCTCGCAGCGTTGGTGGTACTAGCGATTCTAACCGTCCTTGCCGGGACGGCCGCGGCGCAAGGCGAGTGGCGGGTCTATCGCGACCGGGACACCGGCTTCAAGCTGCTTTATCCACCCCAGCTAAAGGCCAAGGCGCTCAAACGCCGCGTCGATACCATGCTGGTGGTCCAGGAATGGACGCGCGAAGACGCCAAGGCGACGATCCGGCTGACCTTGATCGACAAGCCCGCTGGGATGGCGCTGGCCGACTGGCTCAAGCGCGAATCCGAAGGCCCCACCGCCCAGCAGACCATTGCCGGGCGAACAGCTTACGTTCAGGAAGGGGTGTTCGAGGGCCAGCTCAACACCGATGTCTGGATTGATGATCCGGCCAGCGGCAAGATCATCAACTTTACCCACTCCGTCGCGGGCATCGAGAACTGGCGGGGGCAACCGGTGATGGCGATCAAGCGCCGCTATTTGCGTGAGCTTGGCGACTTCTGGAACATGGTTGAATCGATCGAGTTCAAGGAAGAATCCTAAGCCACGCCGTCACCCACGAAGGGGTTGGCCTTGCGCTCCTCGCCGAAGGTCGAGGCCGGTCCGTGGCCGCAGACGAACACCGTGTCGTCGCCGAGCGGCCAAAGCTCCCCGCGGATCGAACTCAATACTTGCGCGTGATCGCCGCGCGGGAAGTCGGTGCGGCCGATCGAACCCTTGAACAAAACGTCGCCGACGATGGCGAAGTGCGAGGCCGGGTGGTGGAAGATCACGTGCCCGGGCGTATGTCCGGGGCAATGGTAAACCGCCAGGTTTATTTGGCCGAAAGATACTGTATCGCCGCCCTTCAGCCAGCGGTCGGGGGTAAAAGTCTGGACGCCGGGAAAGCCGAATTGCTGCCCCTGCATTTCCATTCCCTCGATCCAGAACAGATCGTCCTGATGCGGCCCCTCGACCGGCAATTCAAGCCGCTCCTGAAGCTCGGCGACCCCGCCGGCATGATCGAGATGGCCGTGGGTGACAAGGATCTTGCCCAGCGTGATTTCCTCCTTCTTCGCGACGTCGAGAATCTTGTCAATATCGCCGCCGGGATCGACGACCGCGCCCTCCATCGTCTCGGTACACCACAATACTGTACAATTCTGCACGAAGGGCGTGACGGGGACGACGGCGGCCTTGAGGGGCGGGGTGAACTCCTCGCTTACGCGCCATTGCTCTCAAAGCCAAAGAACCGGGTGAATTTCTCGACCGGCTCGCGTTCGGTGACCAGCTTGTTTTCGGGCTTGGAGTGGTCGGCATAACCCAGCGACATGCCACTGACGAAGGCGTGGTCGTCAGGGATACCAAGCTCCTCGCGGACGACTTTGTGGTAGCCGACCCAGGCGGCCTGGGGACAGGTATCGAGCCCCTGGCCACGCGCCGCCACCATCACCGCTTCCATGAACATGCCGACATCGATCCAGGTGCCGGTTTCGAGCACGCGGTTGAAGGTAAAAAAGAGCCCCACCGGCGCGTCGAAGAAGTTGAAGTTGCGCGTGTGTTGACGGTACATCGCTTCCTTATCGCCTTTTTCGATGCCGACCAGCCCGTATAGATCGTAGCCGACCTTTCGCCGCCGCGAGAGAAACGGCTCGATCCAGTGATCGGGGTAATAAGCAAAGTCGTGATGCTCGTCGCCAGCGTCGCGGGCGGCGATTACAGCTTGCGACAGCTTGGCTTTCGCCTCGCCGGCAACCACCCAGACGTGCCAGGGCTGCATATTGGTCCCCGAGGGCGCCCGCGCGGCAATTTCGAGAATATGCCGGACCGTTTCCTGGGGCACCGGGTCGGGCAGGAAAGCGCGGATCGAGCGGCGTGTAGTAATCGCCTCGTCGACGGTCCCCGCGACGCCGTTGCCGGTCATGCCGCTTCCTTCAGCATGTTGCGCAGCACGTAATGCAGGATTCCGCCGTTGCGGAAATATTCGACCTCGTCTTCGGTGTCGATGCGGCAGAGCAGCGAAATGCTCTCAACCGCGCCATCGGCGCGGGTGATGGTGCATTTCACATCCATGCGCGGTGTGATGCCGCCCGATATCCCGGTGAGATCGATCGTCTCGGTTCCGTCCAGCTTGAGCGCCTCGCGGCCGGCGCCTTCCTTGAAGACCAACGGCAACACGCCCATGCCGACGAGATTGGAGCGGTGGATGCGCTCGAAGCTCTCGGCGATCACCGCGCGTACGCCTAACAGCCGCGTGCCCTTGGCAGCCCAGTCGCGCGACGAGCCGGTGCCGTATTCCTTGCCGGCAATGACGACCAGCGGCGTGCCCTCGGCGACATACGCCATCGCCGCGTCGTAGATGGGAAGCTGCTTGCCACCCGGCATATGGGCGGTGTAGCCCCCCTCGACCCCGGGCACCATCTGGTTGCGAATGCGGATGTTGGCGAAGGTGCCGCGCATCATGACCTCGTGATTTCCGCGCCGCGAGCCGAAGGAATTGAAATCGGTCGGGCGAATTTGATGTTGGGTCAGATATTCTCCCGCCGGTCCTTCGGTCTTGATCGCGCCGGCCGGCGAAATGTGGTCGGTAGTCACCGAGTTCGCGAGCAGGGCCAGGATGCGCGCGCCGCGCACGTCCTCGACCGCGCCCGGCGCGTCGGTCATGGCAGTGAAGTAGGGCGGGCTCTGGATATATGTCGAGCCGTCCTGCCAATCATACGTCAACCCGCCCGAGGTCTCGATGGCGCGCCATTGCTTATCGCCGGTGAAGACGTTGGCGTAGCGTTTTTTAAACATTTCGGGGGTCAGCACCGTATCGACGATTTGTGCGATTTCCCGGTTCGAGGGCCAGATGTCTTTTAGGTAGACCGGCTTGCCGTCCCTATCCTCGCCCAGCGGGTCCTTCGTCAGATCGACATTGACGTTGCCGGCGAGAGCGTAGGCGACGACCAACGGCGGCGAGGCAAGGTAGTTGGCCCGGGTCAGGGGATGCACCCGACCTTCGAAATTACGGTTGCCAGATAGTACCGATGTCACGGTTAAATCCTCGGCCTCGATGGCTTCCTCGATCGGTGCCGCCAGCGGCCCCGAATTGCCGATGCACGTCGTGCAGCCATAGCCGACGAGCACGAAGCCGAGCGCGTCGAGGTCGGCCTGCAGGAAGCTGGCTTCGAGATATTCGGTGACCACTTGGCTACCCGGCGCCAGCGAGGTTTTGACCCATGGCTTGACCGCCAACCCCCGCTCCCGGGCTTTGCGTGCCAGCAACCCGGCGGCAACCAGCACCGTGGGGTTCGAGGTGTTGGTGCAGGAGGTGATCGCGGCGATGACGACGGCGCCGTCTTCGATATCATAACCTTCTCCCTCCACCTCGGCCGATTTGCCCTGCTTACGGCCGGAGAAATCCTCAAACCCGCCTTTGAATGCCTTGGCCATATCCTTGAGCACGATGCGGTCCTGGGGGCGCTTGGGGCCCGCCAGACACGGCTCGATCGAGCCGAGATCAAGCTCGATCGTATCGGTGAAGACCGGGTCGGCCGCGCTCTCGCCGCGCCACATGCCTTGCGCCTTGGCGTAGGCCTCGACCAGCGCCACGCGGTCCTGATCGCGGCCGGTGAAGGTGAGGTAGTCGGTGCTCGATCGGTCGATCGGAAAGAAGCCGCAGGTGGCGCCGTATTCGGGCGCCATGTTGGCGATCGTCGCCTGGTCGGCGATGGTGAGTTGATCGAGGCCCGAGCCAAAGAACTCGACGAACTTGCCAACCACGCCGAGCCCGCGCAGCATCTGGACGACGGTGAGCACAATATCGGTCGCGGTGGCGCCCTCCGGCGGTGTCCCGGTCAGATTGAAGCCGACAACCTCGGGCACCAGCATGGAGACCGGCTGGCCGAGCATCGCCGCTTCGGCCTCGATCCCGCCGACCCCCCAGCCGAGCACCGAGAGCCCGTTGACCATGGTGGTGTGGCTGTCGGTACCGACGAGGGTGTCAGGGTAGGCGATGGTCTTGCCATTCTCCTCGGCCGTCCACACGACCTGGGCCAGATATTCGAGATTGACCTGGTGGCAGATGCCGGTGCCCGGCGGCACCACGCGGAAATTATCGAAGGCGGACGCGCCCCAGCGCAGGAATTCGTAGCGCTCGCGGTTGCGCTCGTATTCGCGCTCGACATTTTTCTCGAAGGCATCGGGCGAGCCGAAATAATCGATCATCACCGAATGGTCGATGACCAGATCGACCGGGACCAGCGGGTTGATCTTTTTCGCATCCCCCCCCAGCGCCACCATCGCATCGCGCATCGCTGCAAGATCGACGACCGCCGGCACGCCGGTGAAATCCTGCATCAGAACCCGGGCCGGGCGATAGGCGATCTCGCGCGTACTGCGCCGATCCTTCAGCCACAGCGCGATTGCCTTCACATCATCGACGGTAACCGAACGCCCGTCCTCGCAGCGCAGCAAATTCTCCAGCAACACCTTCAGCGAGTAGGGCAATCGCGAGATGTCGCCGAGGCCGGCCTCGCTGGCCGCCTTGAGGCTGAAATAGTCGTATTCCTTGCCGCCGACCTTCAGGGTCCTGCGGCAGTTCAAGCTGTCTAGGCCAGACACGGGAGCATTCCTCCTGGCGCGCGGCGGCAATTAACGGCGCGCGCCCAATGATGCGGGCGGGGATCAACTTAAAATCTGGGTGCTGCGGAACCCGCTGGCAACCGGGGGGCTAATTATAACAAGCGCAGGG
>JAPULJ010000098.1 GCA_027295145.1 Alphaproteobacteria bacterium
TCATCGCCAGCTTCCGGCCGGCCCGGCGCTGGCTGCTGCCGGTGCTGGTGGTCAGCCAGGCGATCCCGGTGTTCACGCTGGCCCCGGTGCTGATGCTTTGGCTCGGCTTCGGCATGGCACCCAAGATCACCATGGCGACCCTGATCATCTACTTCCCGGTCACCGCCGCCTTCTTCGATGGCCTGCGCCGGACCGAGCCGGGCTGGCTCGACCTGGCGCGCACCATGGGCGGCAGCCGCGCCACGATCCTGCGCCACATCCAAATCCCGGCCGCGCTGCCGGCCTTGAGCTCGGGCCTTCGGGTCGCCACCGCGACCGCTCCCATCGGCGCCGTGGTTGGCGAATGGGTCGGCGGTAGCGGCGTCGGCCTCGGCGCCTTCATGCTCCACTCCAATGCGCGCCTGCAAATCGACGCCAGTTTCGCGGCGCTGTTCCTGCTCGCGGTCTTCGCCGTCGGCCTCTACGCCGCGGTCGACGCGGGCCTCAAGCGCGCGCTGCCCTGGCAGGCCGAGGACTCATGAGCGGGTCCGGATTGCGATCGCGGAAATCGGTAATTTGATCAACAGAGAAGTAAAGCTGCTTTATTTGATGGAGCTGTTTTCCGGTTTGGCGCGGGGCGCCTATCTGGTCTGCATCGGATGGACGACCCTGGTCATCAGCAACGACGTCGCGGCGGTCGGACAGATATTCGTCGTATCGAGTTTGACCTTCATGCTAGCGGTCCCATCGTCGGGGTCGTTATCGACCGTCATAAACGCAAGAAACTGATCATCCTGGCGCAGTTTTTTATTGCGGCACCGATTCTTGGTTTTGGGGGATTTCTTTTTTACACGCCGAATGTACCGATTATTTGGTTGTTCGCTGTCGTCGTGATCGTGTCCGTATTTCAGGTCATGTACCGGGGTTCGTTCGATGGGATCATACGGGCATCGGTGGAAAATCCGGATATCTTGCATACCGTCGCCAGAGCGAACGCCATACACCTGTTATCGGCGGCGATGGGAACCGCGGCGGCCGGACTGATCATCGACAAGTTTTCCGCGAGTTACGGCTTTCTGGCAACAGCTGTCCCATCGATTTGTCTTTTGATCGTCGCCGGATTTCTTACGGATGGCGTCGTCAAATCCAATGCAAGAGGAATCGCCGGGTTCTGGTTCGACCTGAAGAGCGGTTTCGAGATATTTCGAAGTGGTAAGTTAATTCGAATGGTTGCCTTGTTATCGGCGGTTGCGCTTCCGGTTGGGCAACTATCGAACGCTTTGCTGTCATCCTTCATCCGGGACGATCTGGGTAAAGGCAGCGATCTCTTCGGTTTCGTCGATGCGGCCTGGCCGATTGGCGGCATGCTGGCGGCCGCGTCGCTTAGCAACAAAATCAAGAAACTCGACGTGAAAGATGGCGAGTATCTCCTGGCGATCATGGCGGGGGCTTCGACAGTATTTTTATCCTATGCCACAGCCAGTCTCAGCTTGGCGATCGCCCACGGATTCATGGGATTTTTCGTGTGGTCGTGCCGAATCGTGATCGGCGGAAGGGTGTTGGCGCTGTGCAGAAACGAGAACGTCGGGCGTACGAGAGTCTACATCCATGCCATGGTCGCCGTATCGGCAATGGTCATGTGCCTGTCGCCGTCATTCCTGACGCTCGAAGCGACCGCCTTATATTTCTTGTACTGGGGACTGTTCGTGGTCCTTTCCGCCGTGCTGCTATGGATATGGAAAATCAGACGATGAGCCGACGGTGAGCGACCTCAATTCCGAAGCTGCCGCCTTCCTCGAAGTGTTGGGGAAGCGCCGCGATCCGGCCCACCGGCACAGCCTGTCGGACGCCGAGTGGCGCGCGGCGTTCGCGGCCGCGGGCCTGCGCATCGCCGCCGAAACTGTCAACGCCACGCGCCACGAGTTCACTATCTGGGCCGGGCGCGCCGGCCTCGGTGGGGTCGAAAAAAGAGGCGCTGGAGACCCAGCTACTGGCCGCGCCGGCTACCGTCCGCGAGGTCCTGTTCGAGATCTCGGCCTGCCCGTGATCCGGGCGGTCTGGGGCCCGGCAACGGTATCAAGATCAACCAACATGGGAGGTTCCTTTGGATTTGGCCCTGGCCGGT
Source organism: Alphaproteobacteria bacterium (assembly GCA_027295145.1). Lineage (GTDB taxonomy): Bacteria > Pseudomonadota > Alphaproteobacteria > JAPULJ01 > JAPULJ01 > JAPULJ01. The sequence continues at coordinate 2,105 of JAPULJ010000098.1, forward strand.
ACCGGGCCCGCCGGTGGGAAGCGTTCGAATTAGAACCGTTGAGAGCCCGATAACGACTCAGAGCTCGAACCTAATGTCAGTGAATATCTCAGCCCCCAAGGTACATGCGCCGAACATCCTGATTATCGAGCAGATTCTTACCCGTCCCTTCATAACGATTCTTACCCAATTCGAGCACATAGCCGCGATCGGCAATCTCCAGGGCTCGTGCCGCATTTTGTTCCACCAGCATGATCGTAATCCCACTGCTGGCAAGTTCTACAATCCTCTCGAAAATATCATCCACGAATCGGGGACTCAGCCCCAGTGAAGGTTCGTCCAGCATCATCATCGTGGGGCGAATCATCAAGGCGCGTCCCATGGCGAGCATCTGCTGCTCACCGCCGCTCATGGTGCCGGCAAGCTGTTTTTGGCGGTCCCGGAGCACAGGGAAAAGAGCGAAGACATACTCCATGGATTCGCGAACCTTTTGTTTGTCTCTCTGTAGGAAAGCTCCCATTTCCAGATTCTCACGGACGGTCATCTGGTTGAAGACGATTCGTCCTTGCGGAACATAACCGAGCCCCAAACTCAGGATCTGATCGGGCCGATTTCCAACAAGACTCTTCCCTTTGAAGGTCATTTCACCGCCCAGGTAATCGATGAAACCCATAATCACCTTGAATGTGGTGGATTTCCCTGCACCATTGGGTCCGATGACACACACAACCTCTTTCTCATCGACATGAAGAGAAATGTCATAGAGGATCTGGATGCGTCCATAGGCCGCATTAATGTTCTTAAGATCCAGCATTACCATCTTTTCGACGCCCAAAATAGGCTTCAACGACGTGTTCGTTGTTTTGGATCTCTTCGGGAACGCCTTCTGCGATATTAACCCCATGGTCCATCACGAAGACCTTCTCACAATGCTTCATAATCAAATTCATGTCGTGCTCGACGATGAGAATTGTCTTTCCCATTCTCTGAAGCTCGTGAATACGTTCCAAGAGTTTCGCCAGCAACGTCCGGTTGACTCCGGCCGCAGGCTCGTCCAGGAGAATGAGGTCGGGATCGGTCATCAAGGCGCGGGCAAACTCCAATAGTTTTTGCTGGCCATAGGACAAGTGGCCGCCGTACTCGTCCCGTAGTTTGGTGAGGGTGACAAATTCCATCAGCTCTTCGGCCCGTTCTCGAACCTTATCCATGGGCATGTTCAGGTAGGTCACCGAGAGCATGTTCTCGAATACCGTCATTTCCCGGTAGATGCGCGTGATCTGAAAAGTGCGTGTGATTCCCTTGCCGAATATCTGATAGGGCTTCAATCCGGCTATGTCTTCTCCATTGAAAATAACCTTGCCACTGTCTGGGGGAATCACTCCCGTCAAGAGATTGAATGTGGTTGTCTTTCCCGATCCATTCGGACCGATGAGACCTGAGATTTTTCCCTTGGGAACTCGCAAATGACATCCGTCGACCGCTTTGATCCCCCCGAAATTTTTGTGTAAATCCTGGGCTTCGAGCGCAATATCATCCGCCATCGCGATCATGTTTCTTGCCGACATCCTTAGTGAACCATGCCTTTTTTGGCCCAGCCCTGGTCAATGCAAAATCCCACAATACCTCGCGGCATGAAACGAGCCACCAGGATGAGAAATACGCCAAAGGCGATCAGGTGTGCCTGAGGAAGTGTAATCCAAACGATTTCCTGGATGGCGTAAAGCAGAACCGCCCCGATGATGGGGCCAATCACCGTGCCTTTTCCACCCAACATCGCCATTAGTTTCATGGTGATTGTAATCAAAATGAAAAACTCGGTGTCCGGGTCGATGTACAAGGTTTTGTTGGCCTGGATACCACCGGCGATGGCCGCGAAAACCCCGGAAAGCGCAAACGCGGCCAGCTTGTAGAGTGTCGTATTGATCCCGTTCGCCGCGGCAGCGACTTCATCCTCGCGAATGGCATTGAGCCGCACCCCAAAACGGGAATGCCCGATCCAGTAGCTGACGATGATGGTGACGACCATCAAAACCATCATCGCATAGTACGTGGACATGGAATTTTCGACATTGGGCAGACTGATTCCCTCGCCACCGTGCGTGAGGCTATCCCAAACCGTCGCCAGGATGCGGAAACTCTCCGCCGCCCCCAACATAGCGATCGCAAAGTAGGCGCCTTTCAGCCGCAGCACGGGAAAGCCGAGCACAATGGCGACGACGACTGCGACGCCCGCCGAGACGATCAGGGTGGGAATCCAGTTCCAGCCGTAGTCGGCCACCAGGATTGCCGAAGCGTAGGATCCGACGCCATAGAAGAGAACGTGACCGAAATTAATGTAGCCGGTATACCCGCTGATGATGTTCCAGCTCAACGCCAGGACGACGTACATCATGGTAAACATGACGAACGAACGATAGTACACGTTGAGCTGGTCCGGCAGAATCATCAAAAAGATGCAAAACGCCCCCAGGTAGGCAAGGTTTTTGACGGTTTCATTCTGCTTCATAATTTTCTCCATTCAATCTATTTTTGGACCCATCAGCCCGCGGGGCCGGATCAGCAACACGAAGATCATCGTGCCATAGGCAGC
>JAPULJ010000099.1 GCA_027295145.1 Alphaproteobacteria bacterium
GCCGTGCGTCGCGACGAAATCCTCGCCGAGGATCGTAATCCCAGCCACCGCCAAAAGCTCCGGCAGGTCGACCTCGGACCCGTCGGTCAATCGGATGATACTGGGGTGGGCCCGGGCCTCCTCGTCCTCAGCAAAGGCGCATATCTCGAAGACCTCCCCCCATCGCTGATGCGGAGTCGAAGGGAGGCCCTTGTAGGCGCAGAGCCGCTGCCCGCCCCAGGGGCGTGATACCAAGTTATTGTTCAAAGGTATTATCGGGGCAGCGGTGATCCGCGCAAGCACCTGCCGGTCCTCCGCGCGGACCGCGTCGGCGAGGGTTGGTGTTGAAGAAGTTCCTCGTTCGCCGCTCATTGACTCCACCTGCTTGTCGGTCCGGCAACGCTGCGATTTCGCAGCGACCTTCGCACGACGGCGCAAAACCGAAAAGCACCCCTGTTCCTTCTTTCTCATGACCATTTTCAAACTGTGTCGGCAACGTTTCAATAGCGACAACGACGTTCCGGTTTTGCGGACTTTAAGAACTGGTCCCGCGAGGTGAGCGGCCAAGCTCTCGCTCCACCTCCAGGACACTCAGTGTGGTGGTCAGGAAGCTGTCCGGATTAACACTGATTGAATCGATCCCGAGCCGGGTCAGATATGCCGCGATCTCGGGAAAATCGGACGGCGCCTGGCCACAAATGCCCGAGTGCTTGTGATTTCGCTTGCAGCCTTCAATCGTCAGTCTGATCATCTCCTTGACCCCCTCATCCCTTTCTTCGTAATCGAACGCAACGATTTCGGAATCGCGATCGACGCCAAGGGTGAGCTGGGTCAGGTCATTGGACCCGATAGAGAACCCATCGAAGTGGCGGGCGAAGGCGTCGATCTAGATGACGTTATTGGGGATCTTGCACATGACGAAGATCTCCAAGCCCGCCTTACCGCGCTCGAGGCCGAGTTCCGCCATCTTCCCAGTCACTCGCTCAGCCTCGGCAACGCGGCGGCAGAAGGGGATCATGAGTTTGACGTTCGTGAGCCCCATGACCTCCCTCACCCGTTTCATCGCCGCACATTCAAGTGCAAAGCCTTCGGCGTAAGCCGGATGGGTGTAACGGGAGGCGCCACGAAAGCCGAGCATCGGGTTCGCCTCCGCCGGCTCGAACCAGCGTCCGCCGAGGAGCGATGCATATTCGTTGCTCTTGAAATCCGACAGGCGCACGACGACCGGCTTCGGATAGAAGGCTGCCGCGATGGTAGCCACGCCTTCCGCCAACCGCTCGACAAAGAAATCCGCCGGGGTAGCGTAGCCGGCCGTCAAGATATCGAGAGTTCGACGCGTCTCCGGATCTTCAACCCGCTCGGGATGCACCAGCGCCATGGGATGTGCCTTGATGTCCTCATTGATGATGAATTCCATTCGCGCCAACCCAACGCCATCGTTGGGCAAGAAGCTCGTTTTGAATGCGATCTCAGGATTACCCAAAATAACCATCATCTCGGTGGCCGGGCGAGGCAAGTTGCCGAGATCGGTTTTGACGATCTCGAAAGGCACCGCGCCCTGATAGACAGTCCCGACCTCTCCTTCAGCGCAGGACACGGTGACTGTGTGGTCATTGAAGACTGTAGCAGTTGCGCTCTCAGCGCCAACGGCCGCCGGAATGCCGAGTTCGCGGGCCACAATGGCGGCATGACAGGTGCGGCCGCCCCGGTTGGTGACGATCGCCGCGGCGGTCTTCATAACAGGTTCCCAATCGGGCGCCGTCGTGTCCGTTACCAGCACTTCGCCGGGACGAAATTCACCCAGGCGGGCCGCGCCAACGATGACCCGTACCGGCCCGCTGGCGATCCTGGTTCCCACGGCGCGACCCTGGCTCAAAACCGGTCCGGTCCCTTTGAGCCGATACTCCTGGAGCACGTTGCCATGCTTCTGCGAGACCACCGTCTCTGGACGCGCCTGGACCAGATAGAGCTGCCCATCGAGCCCATCCTTGGCCCATTCGATGTCCATCGGCTCCGGGTGTCCCGCCTTGGCGCTGTAATGCTTTTCAACCTTGATCGCGTAATCGGCCAGGGCCAGGACATCGTTGTCGGTAATGCAGAAACTTTCCTGCTCGGCATCGGAAGCCGGCACATTGCACGTGGTTATGTGCGCGTCGCCTTCGGCGTAGACCATCTTGAGTTTCTTGCTTCCTAGCCGCCGCCTTAGAACGGCGCGATGGCCTTTCGCGAACGTCGGTTTGAAGACATAGAATTCATCCGGGTCGACCGCGCCTTGGACCACATTCTCGCCGAGCCCGTAAGCGCCCGTGATGAAGACGACATCGCGAAATCCGGTTTCGGTGTCCAGCGAAAACATAACTCAACTCGCGGCGAGGTCCGAACGCACAATCTTCATTACCCCTATGGATAGGGCAATTTTAAAATGATCGAAGCCCTTGTCGATGCGGTAGTGGATTGCCCGATCGGTAAACAGGCTGGCGAAACAACGCTTGCAAGAGTCGAGCAGCATGTCGTCGCCGCGTACGTTCAAAAACGTCTCGTGTTGTCCGGCAAAACTGGAATCGGGTAAATCCTCGGCGGTCGCTGAACTGCGGACAGCGACGCTAAGATCCGACCCATATTCCTCTTGAAGACGGCGATAAGCGGTAAGGATCTCCTGCTGCAATGACACCGGCAGGGGCGCTCGATAGACAATCTCGCGGGCGCGCGCAGCACGGCTGGCAAGGCACCCGATGTCCTCGGCCTCCAAACCGTCCAACGCCTCGTGCAAGGGCGCCCAGGCGTCCGCCTGCTCGAGAATGTCGCGATAGGCTTCGGCGGTAACGGCGAAGCCATTAGGGACCTTGATGCCCATCGGCGTCAATTCACGGTACATCTCGCTAAGGGACGCGTTTTTTCCGCCCACCAGGGCGACATCGCCGATCCCGATCTCGTCAAAGAAACGTACATACTTTGTGTCGGCGCCAATAATTTCAGCTCTCCATTGGCCGTGCAGTGCTTATCGCCGCTGTTACACAAGCAGTTGCACAGTATGATTTGAGCGTACTTTAAGCCCTTGATGAATGAACCTGTCTGACATAGCTCAAATTGCCTGGTGAATAAATTCGCTGGCAAGAGCCATTGCCGGAACACCATCATCGCCAGCAGAGAGCGTCCGGGATCGTCGGGCGAGAAATAGCCCTCCCGCATCATATCCAACGCTTGGCCTAGCCCGGGCTGCGATTCGTGAAGGCTTCGGGGGCTATAATCGCCGCTACTCCACGCTGCCAACACCTCGTCGGCTGTGTTCCCGAAAAAGAAGATGTTCTTTTCGTCGACGGTCTGACCAATTTCGATGTTGGCGCCGTCCCGGGTGTCGATGGTGCGCGCACCCCATTGAGAGCCAGTTTCATATTGCCGGTAGGTGAAAAGCAGGACAGCGGAAGCTTCCAGCTTTTCAGTACAGGAACATTGGCGTGTCGAGGATGCGCTTGACGGTCGGCCGGTAGGCCGCGGCATCGTATAGCTGCGCCACGTCGACGCGTTTGGTGCCGCTGACGCAGATATCGACCGGCACGGCAGCGTAGCGGCCACCATGCAGCGCCATCATCAGCCCGCTCTGACCGTCGGCCAGCATCTGTACCGCCATGGTGCCGTAGGCGGTGGCGACCATGCGGTCGAGCGCGTCGGGCGGGCCGGCGCGCATCAGGTAGGCCAGCGATTGGCCGATAATGTCCTCACCGGTCAGCCGTTTCAGCTCGTCGCCGACGAGCTCGCCGATACCGCCCAGCTTGCGGTGTCCATAAGCGTCGGTCCCGTTGCGCTCGAGCACGCCACCGCCTTGCATCACCGCACCCTCGGATACCACCACCACGGCGTAACTGCTGGGGTTGTCGCGCTTGTCTTTGACAATCAGCTCGGCCAGCCGGCCGATATCGAACGGCACTTCGCTGATCAAAACCCGGTCGGCGTCGGCGAGGTAGCCCGAGACCAGCGCCGTCTCGCCGCTGTTGCGTCCGAACAGCTCGATCACGGCGATGCGTTCGTGACTGCCGGTCGGCGTGCGCAGCGCGTTAATGAACTCGACCGAGCGGCTCACCGCGGTGCTAAAGCCGATGCAGTAATCGGTGCCGAAGACATCGTTATCCATGGTCTTGGGGCAGGCGGCGATCTTCACCCCCTCGCGGTGCAGACGCGCGGCATAGGACAGCGTGTCGTCGCCGCCGATCGGCACCATGGCGTCGATGCCCAAATCGTCGAGCACGCGCAAGACATGCGGCGTGCAGTCGGCTTTGCCATTTTCGTCGATAGCGGTGGAACTTTTTAGGAAATCGGGTAAATCCGCCTCGCTCACCGCCCCCGGATTGGTGCGCGAAGTGTGCAGCACCGTACCGCCCGAGCGATCGATGACGCGCACGCCGGGACGGTCGAGCGCCACCGCGTTGTCATGGGTGGCGGTATCGCCGGGGTTATAGTGCAGCGGCCCGGCCCAGCCACGGCGGAAACCAACCGTCGACCAGCCCCGCGCGTCGCATTGCTCGACCACTGCCTTGATGCAGGAATTTAACCCCGGGACGTCGCCGCCGCCGGTCAGAATACCGATACGCATACGCA